>JBFJON010000412.1:0-2662 GCA_041617575.1 Nitrospirales bacterium
AGGAATTAAAGAGGCAGTTGCTATTATTCTAAAATAGCGGGCTTGTGTGAGAACATGAGGAGGGAAGTAAGATGCGTAAAAATACTTATCTGATAAACCTAGGGATTGCCGCGCTTGTGATTGGTGGGCTATTAGCCAGCCCCTATGGAGGTTATGCTGATGACAGTTCGCATCAAGCCAAGGCAACGTTTGCGGGAGGCTGTTTCTGGTGCATGGAGGAAGCCTTTGAGCCTGTTGAGGGGGTCGTCTCAGTGGTCTCAGGATATACAGGAGGTCACGTGGAGAATCCGACATACGAACAAGTTTCTGCTGGGGGCACTGGCCATACGGAATCGGTAGAGGTCACATTTGATCCTAGAAGAGTTACCTATAAACAACTGCTAGACGTTTTTTGGCGAAATGTGGATCCAACGACACCCAATGCACAATTTTGTGATCACGGGAACCAATACCGTACAGCGATTTTCTACCATGATGAAAATCAAAAACAATTGATTGAGGAATCCAAGCAAAGAATCGAAAGTTTAAAAACTTTTCCCGAGTCCATCGTGACAGAAATTGTTCCCGCTTCGGTATTTTATACCGCGGAAGAGTATCACCAGGATTTTTATACCAAGAATCCCATTCGCTACAAATATTACAAATGGAATTGCGGTCGAGCCAAGCGGCTGGAGCAATTGTGGGGGAATTCCTAGAATAAGCTAATCGGACTTCTTACGCTGGGATTGCGGAGAGTAATCTATGTCTTGAGTTTGGGGGATGACTTCTTAAACGACTGCCCACTTCTTTTCCCATTAATTAGTCCAGCCTGTCTTCGGATTTTACTTTACACTCTCTCACAAGCATCGTGACCTTTCCTCCTTGGGATTGTGGGCAGAATCTTCCATATCTCATTGGATACCCTTTGTATTGGAACAGATACGAGAGATGACGAATCCAGCGATCCGGATTTGAATGTTCGATTTGATCAGAATCCTGAAACCAATGCGTACGCTTGTCGGCCGCATCTCTTCGGTGGCGAAGCATTTTGTTCATTAGATGTGCCTGGGAATGTGACGGCAGCCCATGTTCGAGTCCGGAGCTATTAATATGCGCATTATTATTTAAGTTACAATCATACCTTAGCCAACCATTAATTCGCTCAGTCTTGGTTTTTTTAGAAAGCAGGGTTGAGCCTTCCTCTCTTAAGTCGCATACCCTATGCCGCCTTGCCAATATGAGCTTGAGTGCAAGTTATTGTGAAAAATTTTTGGCGCAACGGAAACCAATATTTGCTGATCGCTCTTCTGGAAAGGCCCCGCCGCGGGTGGCTGTGCGAAGCATGACGGGTAGGCTCTTCCACGAACCTCCACGCACGGATTTGTATCGCCCCATTTTAGGCCCAGGCGGATTCCGCTCCGGCATGATGGGATAGTAGTCTGGCCCCAACCAATCATTCACCCATTCCGCAATATTCCCAGCTAGATGATAGACCCCCCATTCGCTTTTCCCTTCAGGATAGCTATCAACATTCGCCACCAGTGGAATTTCATGCACATGATAGGCGCCGAAGACCGCAATTTCCTGTGACGGATCCTGTTTGCCCCAAGGGAAAAACTTTCCTGTGGTTCCCCGGGCCGATTTTTCCCACTCGGCTTCCGAGGGAAGCCGTTTGCTTTGGTTGAGACAAAAGATCTGAGCTTCTTCCCAGGTTAGATATAGAGCGGGCCAGGGAGCCAGTGCCTGATCCGGAATGAAGTGAATGCTGATGAGATGCCAAATGAGCGCTCGCAACTCTGGAGATACCGGACGATCGGTTTCCAAAAGGAAGCGCAAGAATTCTCCGAGTGACACTTCGAATTGATCAATCTGATAGGCATCCAACCAAATACGGCGTTGCGGAAATTCTGTGTTGTCGTAATGCGTTTCAAAGCTGTGCCGCTCATGATCTTGCCTATTCGTGCCCATCAGAAACCATCCGGCAGGAATAGGAACCATCGGTGAAGGTCTGGCAAAACTCGCGATTCCTTGGACGTGGGCATCAACGGCGGGAGGAGCGGTCTCCATGCTTCCCCATGCAGGCCAGGAACTCAGGATTACCAGACCAAAAGGCAACAAAAAAATCGTCGGGGATGAAAGGAAAAAGCCTTTCGGGAATTTCAACATGATGGTCTCGCCTTCTTGCGGTGATTGGCGATTGGATGATTGCCAATGAGAAACCCGTTCAGTGTATGTGACGCCCACTTTTTGGGGCAAGACTGCCTTACCGTAATGGCGCATGGGAGAGTGGCAATAAGCGTCAAGTGTTTTGAGAGTAACATTGTGGAGGCCAAATTGTTTGATAAGCTTACGTGAAAATCAACGATTAGCCGGACTCGTTCAATCCGAAATTCGCGCGATGACGTTAGCATGTACACAAGTCCAAGGAGCATCTTAGCTCAAGGTGTGTGCGATACTAGCGGTCCTCCCGTGGTCGTCGACGCGGCCAAACAGGCTATGGATCAAGGGGTCAATTCCTACCCCCGTTCCGATGGGCTTTCAGAACTCCGACAGGCGTTGGCTCAACGAATGGGAACATTTAATCAAGTGAAGGTGAACCCATTAAATTAAGTGACCGTCAGCGCGGGAGCCACCGGCGTGTTTCATTGTGTCTGCATGGGCCTTCTCCAGCCCGACGATAAGG
>JBFJON010000413.1:0-2661 GCA_041617575.1 Nitrospirales bacterium
CTGAAAGAGGCCACCCGCGAATTGAAACGCCTGGTGAAATTACCTCCAGCTTCTCCCGATCACCAAGTGATTCGAAGTTATCTTGAATTGGTGTTGGAATTACCCTGGAACACGGTCACGGAAGATCATCTGGACCTCACGCATGTTCGATCGATTTTGGATGAAGACCATTACGGAATACAAGACGTCAAAGAACGTATCCTGGAACATTTGGCTGTCTTGAAATTAAATCCGGCGGCCAAATCCCCAATCCTCTGTTTAGTGGGACCACCAGGAGTAGGGAAAACCAGCTTGGGACAATCCATCGCCCGCGCGTTAGAAAGAAAGTTTGAACGATTAAGTCTCGGGGGCCTCCATGATGAAGCGGAGCTTCGCGGGCACCGACGTACCTATGTCGGCGCTATGCCCGGCCGCCTTATCCAAGCCCTTCGCCGAGCCGGAGCCAAAAATCCTATCTTGATGTTGGATGAAGTGGATAAAGTCGGTCAGGATTTTCGTGGTGATCCCGCATCGGCCCTGTTAGAAATTCTTGACCCGGAACAAAACCATACCTTCCGGGACAATTACTTGGATCTGCCGTTTGACCTCTCCAAAGTCATGTTTATCACCACGGCCAATTCTCTCGACACCATTTCGCGTCCTCTGATGGACCGCATGGAGATCATTCGTTTGGCTGGGTATAGCCATCAGGAAAAATTGGAAATCGCCAACCGATATTTGTGGCCTCGCCGCCTTGAAGAAGCGGGGCTTAAAGATAAACCGTTGACGTTGGAAGAAGACGTCATTCCCCACATCATTAAACGCTACACACGCGAAGCCGGCGTGCGTCAACTGGAACAAATGTTGGGAAAACTCACAAGAAAAGTGGCATTACGACTGGCCGATACACTTCAGGATGAACCCGATGCTGCACTCACTATTCAACAAGCCGAACTTTCGGATTGGTTGGGTATAGAAAAATACATGCCGGAGGAAGTGCGAAAGACGTTGCCGGTAGGTGTCGCCACAGGCTTAGCATGGACAGAGGCAGGCGGCGATGTGCTTTACGTGGAGAGCACGTTGCTACCTGGAGGAAGCGATCTGACGATTACCGGACAGCTTGGCGAAGTCATGCAGGAATCGGCACAAGCGGCACGGAGCTATCTGTGGGCACGAGCCGAAAGTTTCGGGCTGGACATTGCCACATTTAAACGTAACGGATTGCATATTCATGTGCCCGAAGGCGCTATTCCCAAAGACGGACCCTCAGCTGGCGTGACAATGGCCATTGCTATGGCCTCACTGCTTTTAAGAATTCCGGTACGAAAAGATACGGCAATGACGGGTGAAATCAGCCTAAGTGGACTTGTCCTGCCAGTCGGCGGCATCAAAGAAAAGCTCTTGGCCGCCCATCGCATGGGCCTGCGCCGAATCATGTTGCCCAAAGCTAACGAGAAAGATCTTCCAGATGTCCCAGAAGCCGTTCGGAACGAATTGTCCCTCATATTTGTGGAAACGATTGAAGAGGCACTCGAGGCAGGGCTCACGCAGCCCATCCTGACTAACAGTGGAAATAAAACCGTTCAGCCAGTTCTACCCTCCACGCAAGCCAAGAATCCTGTCATGCATTAACCTGGATTCAAAAAAACACACTCCGTCATTGGGCAGAAGGTCGGACCATCACGAAGGTTCCACCGGGTTGAAGCGGATCATGATTATTTCCAATGCGAGTATACCACCACTCACCTTGAGCAACCGGTGAGTCATTTGAAAACCTGAGTTCGAAACCCCCTTCGCGATCATTTTCCTCCTGAACCCAAATGCCTGTCCAATGGCCTTCATTGAGAGATTGGGTTTCAAACCGACCTTCCTTCCAATCATATGCACCTTTTCCCGACGCATTCAGATTGATGGTTCCCTGCCCGGCATCATCTTTGTATTCCCAGGGTCCTGCCAAATCCTCAATCCGATGTGGGAGTGAAAACGTCGTGGACCTGGGACGAATCTCTTGAGATACGGGTGGGCTCACCTCTACACAACCCGCCAAGCCCATCAACACGACAACAAGAACGGCCTGACTCCATTGAAATCTGTTCATATTTTCCTACTCCAATTGAATTCGGACAAAGCCAAGAACAAGCACGACGTACAACGACGACAACTCTATCGCCACCATGTAGGTGGGATTCAATCAATCGATATTTCTTAGGATTGTAACAAATCCGGCCGTAAGGGCTAGAGACTTCTATAGCTTGGCGGCATGCTACGGTCTACTCGAGGCAAATCAACCTGAGACCTTTTATGGGATTAACATCGACCTTGATATGTCCGCAATGTGCCCCGACTTCTGCTCCCTCAATTCCCTATCAGGAATTCTCCTTTGAACATGATTAAGAAATGCTCCACAACCTCTGCGAGGCGCAGCCTATGGAAAGTAAAAAAAATGGGAAAGGTCCTGTAGAGACGTCCCGGTGGGACGTCTGTGTTCTCAGTCTCCGTGCTTCCCGGTGGGGCATCTGTGTTCTCAGTCTCCGTCATTCCCGACGGTTTTCATCGGGAATCTATCTTGGCCGGAATGCAAAGGGGTACGGACGTGAAGGTGAGACGAAAAAACAAGATTGAACCTTACGCTTTACAAAAATTTTGATTATTGAAGACATCTTACGTTTTCTTTCGAAACGA
>JBFJON010000414.1:0-2645 GCA_041617575.1 Nitrospirales bacterium
AAAAACGTGGGTTGCCAGATATTATTGGGGCCAGTCCGGTGATGGCAAAAGTGTTCGATACGATTCGACGTGTAGCGGGATCTGATATTTCGGTTTTAATTGTTGGCGAGAGTGGAACGGGAAAGGAACTGGTAGCACGGGCTATTCACCGACAAAGTCATAGGAAAGACGGGCCATTTATCGCAATCAATTGTGGGGCAATTCCAGAGATGCTTTTGGAAAGCGAGCTGTTTGGCCATGAAAAAGGCGCCTTTACCGGTGCTCATATGCAGCGTCCCGGAAGAATCGAATCGGCTGAAGGTGGAACCCTCTTTCTCGATGAAATTGGGGAAATTTCTCCGGCCTTGCAAGTCAAATTACTTCGTGTCTTGCAAGAGCGAGCCATTGAACGTGTTGGCGGCCGAGTAGAAATTCACGTAGATACACGAGTCTTAGCAGCAACCAATATGGATTTACAGGTAGCCATGAAAGATGGTCGTTTTCGTGAAGACCTTTATTATCGGCTGAATACAGTGACGATTCCAGTTCCGCCTTTGCGGGAACGAGGAGCCGATATTGCGATGCTGGCCAAAGTGCTACTCCAGCGCTTTGGAGACGAGGCCAAAAAAAAGTTTCTGGATTTTCTCGAGAAGGCCTGTTATCACTTGAGCAGTATCATTGGCCTGGAAATGTTCGGGAATTGGAAAATCGAATTCGTCGAGCAGTGACGTTGACGGACAATCCTCGAATTGTGCCAGAGGATTTAGATTTAGAAGAGCCGAAAGATGTTCAAGCTGGCACCACGTTAAAAGAGGCGCGTGATGCGGTTGAAAAACGTATCATTGAGCACACTCTCGCCAAAACAGGTGGGAACATTACCAAAGCGGCAACGATATTAGCCGTGAGCCGTCCTACCCTACATGATCTGATCTCTCGCCATAATATTAAAAAATAAGATGAGTCTTTTCTCAAGGCTTAGTCAAAAAAACAGTGCGGTATCTAAGACCGGTACGAGGCGTTAATCTTGACGTAGTCGTAAGTCAAATCCGTTGTCCATAGTGTGGCCGTTCCTGTCCCCATTCCCAACGACACAGAAATGCTAAACGATGTCCGTTGCATGATTTTTCGAATCTGCCGTTCAATGCGTGGCCCCAATCCTTTTCCATCTTTCACAATTTTGAGGTGATTAAAGGCGATCACGATGCGATGGGGGCGAAGGGGGTAGCCGGATCGTCCTAATGCGGCAACGATACGACCCCAATTAGGATCAGCTCCAAAAATAGCGGTTTTCACCAACGGAGATGTGGCTAATGTATGGGCAAACTGTCGAGCAGCTTTGTGACTGGCGGCTTCGGTTACTTGTATTTTAATGGTTTTGGTAGCGCCTTCTCCATCACGGCAAATCTCCATGGCCAAATAGTGACAGGCCTCATGCAAGAGTTTCTGAAATTGCTCGTAAGCTGAAACCGTCGGATGAATCGTTCGATTGCCTGCCATGCCATTAGCGATGCAAAGAACTGTATCGTTCGTACTTGTTTCACCGTCGACTGAAATGCAATTGAAGGTTTGGTCCACCACAGTATGTAATGTTTTTTGTAATGTTTTTTGGTCGATGACGGCATCTGTGGTGAGATAGGCCAACATCGTGGCCATATCAGGATGGATCATCCCAGATCCCTTAGCCATACCGCCGATGGACACCAGTTTCCCACCGATGCGCTGTTGGACTGCAATAATTTTGGACCGCGTGTCCGTGGTCATAATTGCTTGAGCGGCGTCTCGATGCCCAGTTTTTCTTAGCCTGGAGACAAGAACCGGAATCCCTTTTCTCAAAGCCGGCATTGGAAGCGGGACGCCGATGACACCAGTCGAGCCTACAAACACACGATGCTTCGATATTGCCAATTGGTGGGCTACTAAATGAGCCATTTCCCGAGCATGCTCAAGCCCATCGGTTCCTGTAAACGCATTGGCGTTGCCACTATTGATAACGATGGCTTGCCCTACTCCTTTTTTCAGATGGTGGCGGTCTAGGATGACGGGGGCTGCTGGGATGGTATTTTTAGTGAATACCCCAGCGATAGGACCAGGAGTTTCTGAAGTCACAAGAGCCAAGTCTAGTTGTTCTGCCTGTTTGATGCCTGAATGGATTCCTGCGGCGAAGAATCCCTTTGGAGCAGTGATTCCTTTATTTAATCGTCTGGACATCGTTTTGCCCTGTTGTGCTGTATAGGCAGGTGGTGAAGATATTATGGAAAGAGGCCTGGAGCGGTTAATCCGAGGGTTTCTGGAAATCCTACCATGAGATTCATGCATTGAATGGCTTGCCCCGCTGCCCCTTTGACCAGATTATCGATGGCCCCGCTACTAATGATATGATTCGTTCGAGGGTCATAGGTACTGCTCAAGTCACAAAAATTTGCGCCTCGAAGATTTCGAGGATTGACAGCTTCAGCCTGAGGAAGTACCCGAATAAACGGCTCATCTTTATAGAAATGGCGGTAAATATCTTCAAGGTCAGAAGGTCCAACTTCTGATTGGAGTTTGGCATACGCCGTACTGAGAATCCCCCGATTGATGGGGATTAAATGAGGGGTAAACATTAAAGATAGGCGAGAATTTTTTGTCTTGTCAGAAGTGGGGGCCAGACGGTTGAGTCCTTGCTC
>JBFJON010000415.1:0-2637 GCA_041617575.1 Nitrospirales bacterium
CCAAGCGATTCCCTAATGGTTCAGTTGAACCCATAAAGAGCTCCGGCTATACTCGCCTCATGATCCAGAATCCCAAAATTGCCTTTCTCGGTGCAGGAAATATGGTCGAAGCGTTAGTGGCCGGTTTAGTCAAAGGCAATCTTTCTGAGCCTATATTTCTCCTTGCCACGGATATTTCCCCTAAGCGGTTGGAGACACTAAAAGACCGGTATCAGATTCAGGTTGGTGCTCAAAATCTTGATGCGGTCTTGTGGGCCGATGTCATTATTCTCTGCCTGAAACCGCAGGTGGTAATTGAAGTTTTAACCGAAATTCAATCAGGTCTATCTGAGAAACAATTAGTTATTTCTGTTGCCGCAGGGGTTCCCATAAAAGGTATTCAGGACAAGATTGGGCAAACCATTCCTCTGGTGCGTGCGATGCCCAATACTCCTGCCGTCATTCAAGAAGGTGTCACGGCTCTTGCCGGGTGCAACGGCCTTTCCTTAGAACAGCTGAAGGTCGCGCAAGGCCTTTTTGAATCGGTCGGCAAGGTGGTGGTTGTGGATGAATCGTTGATGGATGCCGTCACGGGGCTTAGTGGAAGCGGGCCGGCGTATGTCTATTTGGCAATCGAAGCTTTGATAGATGGGGGTGTACGAGTTGGGCTTCCTCGGAACATTGCCCATATTTTGGCTGTGCAAACTGTCCTGGGTGCAGCGAAAATGGTGAGGGAGACCGGCGAGCATCCGGCTTTACTCAAAGATCGTGTGACATCACCTGGTGGGACCACCATTGCAGGGTTACAGCGGTTGGAGGAAGGCGGGCTGCGGGCCATCCTTATCGAGGCTGTCGAAGCTGCGACACATCGTTCCAGCGAACTTGGAAAGAGTATGTATTGATCCGTTTGTTTGATAGTGAGCACCAAATAATGCTCATTCGAGAAAGGAGTTCAAGGTGCAGTATTGGGTAAAAGTCGTTTTTATTGACAATAAAGAGGTTGAATTTAAGGATGCTGTTCGACATACCATCAGTGATGATATGGAAATTTTGGAGATTGATACCCCCAAGGAAGTCACGATTATTCCACTCAAACAAATTAAATACTTTTCTTGTGATGCAACCGTATTCTCCACTCAAAAAGCTGGATCTTAAATTATGTCATTTGCCGGCTTAATATCCACGATCGGGTGTCCGAGAAGGTTAGGATGATGGCTTTTTCTTCTGATTATCCCCTATTAGCGTCAAGCCGAGGGGCTTAGAAGAATTTTATCTAAACTCTTGAATATTAAATGGAAAAGGGCGTACTTAGGGGAGATTATACGAACACTTCAAGTAAACAAGCCTTGTTTCGATTCGTTCTCTGTGAGATCATAGTAGGATTCAAAGAACCAAAACTGCGTGTTTGTTCGATTTAATTTACTTGCAATAGGTATAGTGGATTCATGAAGCCTTTTGAGAGATCTACCAAAATGCTAGAAACCATAAAATACCTGGCCCAACAACTGCTTCTGGTTGTCCTCGTGATTGGTGGCGTACTGTTGTTGTGGGAGATTCCGCATTATGAGGAGAATGCCCTTTCACATAAGGATCGGGTCCTTCAGTTAGGCAATCATTTACCTCCTTATGAAATCAAAACCTTTCTCAATCATATCACCACACGATTGCCGCATTATCGGGAGGAATTTCAGCAAGCCGAAGAAAAAACTGGCATTCCCTGGGTCTTGTTGGCTTCGATGTCTTATCAGGAATCCAAATGGAATCGGCATGCGATTAGCCCAACCGGGGTTCGGGGCCTTATGATGTTGACCCGCTCGACTGCGGCTGACTTGGGTATTCAGAACCGCTTGGACCCGAAGAAAAGCATTGCAGGGGGTGCTCGCTATTTAGCTCATTTACACCAACGAGTACCAAAAGATATCCGTCAGTCTGATCGCCTGTTCGTGGCATTGGCTGCCTATAACGTTGGACTAGGACATATTCGGGATGCCCGCATTCTTGCGAAACGGCTTGGGAAGAATGGGCAACAATGGGAAGGCTTGAGGGAAGTCCTCCCTCTCCTGGCTAAGAAGAAGTATTTCCAAGATCTTCCCCACCGCTATGCGCGGGGATGGGAGCCCGTCCAATATGTTAAGCGTATACGCGAGTATCAAAAAATCCTCGATCAAGTCGTTAAGCAACAAGATAGAAGTCAGCAGGTAGAAATCTAAAAAATCTCTCCGTTTTCCGTTTAATGAGAGGGCTTCCTTTCTCCGCTTTCCTCCTCCATTGTTCTTATATAAAATTTTGGTCTAACCGCCGCTTCCTGGACAGGTTTGTCAAGAGTAAGTAAGGCCATCAGGAACTTTTCTGGTTCGTGGGTTGAAGGAGATTATGGATCATACAGAATTTATGAAACTGGTTTTATAGCTTTACGATGGTTATCGGGAGCCCATCTTGGGTTTGCCAGTCAAAAAGTGTTGGCAGATAAACGAATCGCACTTGTGTCCCCAACTCTCGTGTCAAGATTCTTTTCTGTGTTGCCGGGCCGAGACCCGGCAACTGCCATGAATTGAAATAATTTCCAGTTCCTGCAATTTAGATAAAAACAAGTATTTTGGGGTCGAACAAAGCGGAAGTTTAGTGGAATGACGATAGACCAGTGGCGGTAGGGGTTAC
>JBFJON010000416.1:0-2626 GCA_041617575.1 Nitrospirales bacterium
GACCTCTGCGACACCTAGTGCGGTCACGGTCTCCAGTCGCAAATCCTGCCCAGTAAGACAAGCTTCCCCAAAGAAGGCGGTAGGTCCCAAAATCGCGACCACGGCCTCTTTACCTTCCTTTGAAACCACCGACAACTTGACCTTGCCCTTCAGAATATAGAAGACGGCATCTGCCTTATCTCCTTTCGAAAAAAGAATGTGGTTCTTTCGGCACGACAAGATTGTTTTGCCGTCTCCGATTTGTGTCAGGAAGGTCTTTGAATTGAAGGAGGCTGTTCGTTTGGGTGTCATAAATTTCTTGTGATGAGAAGGGTCGTCAATTCACGATGAGGCAAATTGTTCGGACACAACCGCTTTTATTCAGCAGTTTCGACCGTGCATTGCAGGACCTTTTCAATTTTCTGGCAATTAAAGGGTTTATACAGATGGGCCTGGGCCCCCTGTCCCACGAGGGCCTGGGCCGCCATTTGGTTGCCGGTCTGCTCGGTAACCATTGCGACCGGTATGGACGGATAGAGTTGTTAGATGTTCCGTAAAAACGCCAAGTCAGAATTCTCAGACATCTGGTATTCGAGCAGGACGGCATCAAAATTCACTTGCGCGAGCTTGGCCATGGCTTCCGGCCATTTTCCGCTGTTTCGCTGGTGTACCCATAACTTTCCAACAGAGTCGCAAACAAGGTTCGCAAGGCAAGATCATCATCGACCACGAGAATGTGTTTTTTTGCTCATCATTATGAAGGGAACCCTTCTTGACAGTCATTGTCTTGCATGGATGCCCCTGGATTGCTCGTTAAGAACCGAGACGAGGGATGCATACTCCATGGCCTTAGGCCTCTTTCATACAAGGTGAAGGTGTTCTTCACTGTTTGCACACTGGTGATCTGCAAAGCGGTCACAACAGATTGAGGACTGGGCATGATGCTCCGAACTTCTCCCGTGAATGAGACGACCATCTTATTAGTCTGAGCACGAATATCGAATTCATTAGCTGCATGTCCTTAGCCATATGCTCCTTCACTGGTGCCGTTTATATTTTCATCAAGCCATGGTAGAAGGAGGCAAGAATCATTAATTTTTATCGGCCGGCATGAAGACCGCGGAATTTGGCGGCTCCACCCCTGACTTCGAACTCCGTGGAGTCTTGACTGTCTTTTATGGCCTCGCGCGTAGGCGGGACCACCACCTCGAAGTCTTTTTTCACAGTCTTAACGAGGTCGAGATCTATGGCGATGTCTTCCGCCGCCGACTCGGCCGCGTCGGAATTGCCCTTGCCGCAGAGCATCAACACGTCCTTCGTAGCCTCGACCTCGAGCTGCCGCCCTTTTGACCCGGGCATCAGCAAACAGGGCGATCTGGCTTTTCGCCGTCTGCCACGAGTCAGTGGTCGGTGTCTTTTCCTCGTCGGTCTGGCCAAGAGCGTTCGTCGCCCTTATGTTGAGTGCCCCGCCAACAACTAGAAGGGTAATTTTATGATCTTCTCTTTTACTGAAATGTGGCACTCCTCATTCTCCTCCGGTGCGAGATAGTTATAGCTCAGGTTTCGTACCTCTCTGCCCCTGTGACCTCCATCCACTCGTGATTGACTGTTATGGATAGAAGACCGGCAGCAGTCTGGTCAACATTGCTCAGGTTGAAAGAATTGATAGGTAACAGCTTGGCGCTGTTTTATCCCTTTGTGCGGCTAAAATTAGATTTTTGGCCGAACTCTATAAATAAACTGGCGAGATCTTCTGGATGTTTCTCCTCATTGACTAGGAATTCGTTCGAATAGTGCGCCAGAAGCAATGAGAAGCTAAGTGGATTTATGAGGAATACAGATGAAGCGTCCACCTACTGTGGGAATTGTTGAAGGCCCCATTGGTTAATTCCTTATTACTAAAACAAACGTGAAAGCCCCGCCCTTTGTGCGGGAATCTTTATTGAAAGGTGTTCATGTTATTGATTAGGTCAGCGCACTTGGGGATTGCTGACGGGAACGCCTCATAAGGACTGACTGAGGATTCGAGATTCGATTTTGGAGAATCAGGGGGTCAAGTAGCTCTCCACACTGGAGACACCGAAGGGCCCAAAACCCACCATCACCAGTGCTGTCGTATATGTCCATGCAAAATACTCGAACAAATAGCCCCTGACATCTGTGACAGGTGAATGGAGAATCAGAATAATGGGGAAAAACTGGATGAGAATCGAGGGGAGTTTTGTACTTTTTTATGTTGGACATTCCCGTGCCTTCCTCCCTCATTCCGGCGTCTTCGCGCAGAAGCGCTTTGACGCGCAGGTGTGGAGGGTAGGATCCTTGTTTATTGGTCTCAAGTATAGATCCCCGTCTCAAGTGCCGGGTTGAGTTTTAAACTCAGTATTGGTCCTGCTTCGACACCTCCACTCGGAAGGGCCAGAACCAACGTCCTGGGATGATGCTTAAATTGTTGAAGCCGGGCGGCGTGTAACAGGCTCGCTTCCTGACGATCAGTAAGTGGTTGAGGCACCGTGCTCATGGAGTCCTTCTTTAGGGGTTGAGACAGAATGATCGTGGTCGCGTTTGGATGTGTTGATGCCAACCGCATGCCATGCGGGGCAGTATCCGACGATGCCGGTCAATAGGGCTATGAGACCACCCACCATGA
>JBFJON010000417.1:0-2626 GCA_041617575.1 Nitrospirales bacterium
ATAAACGACAGAAAACCGTGTTTGCTTTTGTTGAGAATCAGTAGCCATAAGGATTGACCGTGTTTGAGATATTGTTTGGGTATGCCAGATACATTCCGCCAAGGACCCTGGTAACAGCAATACCCAGAATTCAGTGATTGCTAAAAAAACAGTGTGCTCTAAGGCTTGATCCCAAAGTACGAAGGACAAGCTCAGCGATTTATCAAGCCGAATGCCACAGGCAGCGCACGGTTCGCCCAGGCAGTCGACCACATTTACTTGAACAACAAACAATCGATCATCAAGCAGATCGGGATTTTCTAGGTTCTACTGTCATTCCCGAGACATCGACAGCCACGACCCCTTGGATCTTTTCAATGTCCTGCTCTAGCGTCAAAATATGAGCATTATGTTCGACAACTCCTTCTAATTTTATTACGCCGTCTTTTGCTGAAAAATCCACGTGGTCGATATTCACGATAGGCGACCACAATAAATAAAGGGCAATTTCTTTTTCAATTTCCCGATCGGGACGCGAAGGTTTAACCGTCACAAGGTTGACAATACTTTTTACGCCCTTGGACAATTCAACTGCCTTTTCGGCTGCCCGTCGCTGTAACGCGGTGGCCACCAACCCCTCCAGTTTGACAATGCCATTATGTACACTCACGCTGAGCGATTTCCCCTGAAGGGCTGGTATATTTTTTAAATATTCTTCTACTTCCTGTTTGATGGCATCATCTTTGTTCACTGCCGGTCGAACGATGACATCATTCACGACGGCCTTCACGCCAATAATGCTGTTAGCAACCAGGCCTTCAGCCAGGCTTTTTTCTGTCACGGTATCTACCACTCCACTC
Organism: Nitrospirales bacterium; assembly: GCA_041617575.1. Taxonomy (GTDB): domain Bacteria; phylum Nitrospirota; class Nitrospiria; order Nitrospirales; family UBA8639; genus Nitrospira_E. The sequence continues at coordinate 840 of JBFJON010000417.1, forward strand.
AACACCACATGCCCATCTTTCACAGTAATGGTAATTTGCTTAGCATTGACCCGACTATCCATTTTAAGACGTTGTGTGATGGCGGAGGCTAGTTGCTCGTCGGGAACTTTATCGTAATATATTCCAAAGCCCGTCACAGCCAGATAACACAGGGTGATTAAGCAGACCCCTATTAATTTTCTAGCTATTAATCGCATAAGCATATCCCCCTTCCTTTTGGCTAGAGTAGAAACTATTTTGACGGCAAACTTTACCCATCAAAAAGGAACTGTTTGAATTTGGATAGGGATTGTTTTAACGACGCAAAGACGCCGGTTGTCGATTCCTTCCCGCGAACTTTTGTTTCGAGGGTTTCGATATTTTTCTCAAACTCTTGGTAGCGATCTTCTTTGATACCGTAGCCCAAGGCCTCCGCCATTTGTAACTGCTTTCGGGCCGTTTCAAGTTTGGCCAAAATCTGTTCCTTTTGAGCGGTGGGATCTGGGGAATGGTCGGTGGTGTCGGCCTCCCCAACCTTCGATTCATCCTTTTCCGCTGGATTCTCCATTTTTTGGACCAATTCGTCTGCTTGTTTAATGAGAGCTTCTGCTCGCAGGACTGGTAAGGGGACGGCAAGCGTATTCGTGACCACCAGCGTCTGTAACGCGGCCTGCAACCCTTTTTTCGCTTCATCAACTTTTCCTTGGTCTATCAGGGGCACAACTGCCTTGATGGCATCAGGATAGGTGGCCAGTGGCAGACTAATGGTATTCATAACAAGCTCACTCGCCAGACCGGAAAGCAGAACTCTGGCTTGTTGCACGTCTCCATTTTCTAAAAAATTTTCTGCTTGTTCTTTGGCGTTGTTGATAGCGTCCAGATCAGCATAGATATCGTGAGAGGTTACCTCGACATCAATCGGCACGAAGGCCAGTTTTGGGTCACGGGAAAGGATAATTTCCAATTGACCCGTCACTTCAGCTAATGCTGTGAGTGCATCCTTCGGGCGGGAATCTTCCAACGCCTTTAATGCCTTCTTGGTCTCGGAAAGTGCAGTGATGGCTTCTTTCACCAAGGCCTTTCGTTTGTTTGCGATTTCCTCTTGTCCCTTAGATGTCACTTCTGACTCAATCGAGACTGAGCCTTCTGCTGGCTTGGTGGTTTCTTTGTTAACCGAAATTGGCGATGAAGTTGCTTTGGCCCATGATGTGTGGTGGCCAAAACTGAGTCCAAATATGAGCCCTCCCATGACTATTCCTTTGATCACCTGTTTAAGGTTCATGTGTTCCTCCTTTCTTGTTTAATATGTTTGGTAAAACCCCAAAATGGACTCCGGCTAAAATTTAGTTAACCACCATGTTTGTGATGTCAAGATTTAATTAGCTCTATAGTCGATAGATACCCTGGTCTTGGCCCTGGTCTTCTGATATTCATTACGCGACTCTTTGTTTTGAATCTTCAGCACTCAACAGCAAAACATGAGTAAAAGGTTTTTCATGACCCCCTAGCGAAAGAATATCCATAAGAAGATGATCTCGTAGGTGGCGGATCACTCGAAGTCGTCGCGGACGATCCCACGACCACCATCGTAATGGCTGAGTAAACTTGACCGTTGGGGGAAAGGTTTTTTCGTAAGGCACTTTTTCACCAAAATCATAACCGGTATGCTTCTCTTTGTAATGAAAAAATTCCTTATACGCATCTGTATACGGATTCTGATGTCCCCAGAGGGCGTGGTTCATGATTGTTATCTCCTTGGCCAATAAGCTCATGCATTTCTAATTTCTCTCTTCTCTCTTTTCTCTCTC
>JBFJON010000418.1:0-2625 GCA_041617575.1 Nitrospirales bacterium
GGTAAAACAGCGGTACTCTTGCCCATGAAGTTCTACCGTTAGATGGTCATCTAGATAACCATCTCCGTTCCCTTCGAAAGTGTCGAGGGCTTGTTTATGAGGGGAATCTATTTGATAGATCGCGCCATACACCCCGTCAGATTCTCCGCCCGTATGGATCAGGTTGCATTTACTCGATCCATCACGACCCTTTTTATGAAAAGCCAGACGGTGTTGGCTCAGCTCAATCACCCCCACCAATTGCGCGGAGGGCACTCGTTCCCCCAACCGCAGAGGGTGAAGGTTAGACCCATAGGCAAAATAATAGAGCATCTCAAAGCACACTCCGATTCACTATGTGGTTAATTATGATCTACAGGACAAAACAAGAATTTTTTCTAGAAATATTTCCTACTCCTTTTGCGACCGTAGCGATCTTTTAAGATGGGACATAAGTCGATCAGGTCCGTCCGTGATCGGATAGCGGTGCTTCAGAAGGTCAACGCTATAATTATCAAAATGTAAGTGTATTTTGTTCACAAAGTCTTGCATCATCTTTAGAGATGAATCTATCGCGAGGCTCGAAATTGTTTTATGCCAGTTTCCCACGTGGGTTGGATAATCATTGTGTGCTACACGTTTACTTCGAAACTTATTCAGTTTCTTTACCTCTTTTTTAATTTTTCCCTCTAAATCAAGAAGCTGTTGCTCAAGGGGTTTGTTCTTTTGGAATTTTTTTGGGAGAGAACTTCTCAACATTTTAAGAGATAAATTTTTGTTGCCTTGATTATCTTGAGCTGGATCACATAGCCGATTGACTCCCATTACGACAGTTTCAATCAGGGAATTGTGAAATTGCAGAAAAACATTTTCAGCAACCTGATTTAGGGTAACTATTTTTTCCTGGGACCCCCAAAGATTGAGAAGCAACTCAAAACGAATTGAGGTTTGCGTTATTTGATTCTCAATCTTTGAGATTAGATTTTTTGTTATTCGATTCAATGTCTTTAAACAATTGCCAGTTTGATCTGTGTAAGCGTTGGATATGGTTACTGTTCAGCTCACCAACCGGAAAGAAATACTTCGTCGAGCCAGAGGATGATTTAATATTCGCTGAAATAAGTCAAGAGAAAGATGGATTCCCACTAGAGACGGGGGAATGACTAAGTTGGAGAGCAGACCCGCCTTGGCGCGGCTGAGTACCTGGCCAAATTCGGCTCTCTGGCGAGCCTGTTTGAGCGGAGCGAGTTGCTTGCCACCATGATTTGGCCTGTGGCGAAGGAACCCCGACGAGGCCGCTCCCGGGCGGAAGTGGTTTTTGGTCCTTTTGCCGAAACAAAAGGGCCTCGGTTGCCGGGCCGAACCCCGGCATCTATCGTACATTCACATCATTTACAGTTAACAATATATGATTGGAAGCAGGCTTGGATTGCCTTCTGAGCATAAACAATCAACGGAGATTGCAGCGGAGGAAACTCTCTACTTCAGAGTGTCAATTATAAATTTGTTCGTCGCGCTTGGTGAGTTTGAGGAGTACAACTTTTTTGCGTTGGTCGTCAATGTCATACAACACGCGGTAGGGTCCTATCCGCAACCGATACTCAGCTACGAATTGGGCCACTATAATTTCTCCCGTCAGCTTTTTGGTGCGTTTTCCTTGCGGTCGTGGATTGGCCCCGAGACGCCTAATGGCCGCAATGATCGTTTCTTTGTAGTCGGCAGGAATTTTTTCTAAGGATTTTTGGAAGAGGCCCTCAACCCGCTTACTGGGAAAAACAACTTCATAAGCCACCTAGACGCCCATTTTTTTGAAGAGATGCTCTGCAGGAACAACTTTTCCCTGCGCATATTCTTTCCGGGCTCGTTCGATTTCTCCAAGAAGTTTTTGGTCCTTCAATTCGTCGAGAGTCTCCATAAGATCCAGCATGTCTTCATAGGGAACCAGGAACGATACCGGTTTACCATGGGAGAGGACCATGGATGGGGACTTTGACCGGATCAACTTCGACAATTGCGCTTGCGCTTCTCGGACGTTGACTGGCTTGGCTTTTCGCAAAAGATTGTTTGTACTCATGCTGAATTCTCCATATGTATTGCATTTGTACATACAATAACAGATACCTTCACGTCTGACAAGGGAAAAGGGAGGGCGTTTCGGGAAGGGCTCCATGACCATGTCACATATTTTCATAAAGTAGTGGCCCGACCAACACAGCCCTTCATTTTTCTGCAAAACTACCTTCTCTTTCGTCTCCAACACCCACCCTTGATTCGCCCTATTCATAGCCAACTCTTGAATAGATGAGGCCAGACGGGTTGCACCACACAGGGAAAGAACAGATGGATTCCCGCTAACAACCAGCGGGAATGACGACGCCGGAGAGAATCCCTGCCTTGGGCGCGGCTGAGTCTAAGGCCAAATCTAACATTTTGGCGAGCCTGTCTAAGTAGTCTCCCCTGGCCTTGTGGTGTGGCCGAGCAGTGCAGCCGCCACCGGAGAAAAGGCGCGCATTGTTTGAGCGGAGCGAGTTTGCGCGACGCCGGTGTTGGCGAACCGCACAGGGAACCCGAAGGGCCACAGTGCGGCCAACATGGGTTTGGCCACTTTGACCGAAATCAAAGTGGCTCGGCTGCCGGGCCGAAACC
>JBFJON010000419.1:0-2578 GCA_041617575.1 Nitrospirales bacterium
CGCGGGCTGGGGGTGATTCAAGAACACGTACTAGGAAGCGTTTCCCACCGGGTGGCGACCCATGCGCCTTGTCCCATACTCATTGCCAAATCTCTCTTGATGCCGCTCAAGAACATTTTGCTTCCCATCGAGCATCCTCTAGATGCGGAATGGGCAATCGAATGGTTAGCGCAGAAGCCCTTTCTAACCACTCCCCATCTTTCCTTGTTACATGTGATCCCATTTGCCCAACCATTGCTTCCGATTGGAGCCCTGTTACCTGAAGACTGGAAAAAAGAACTGCAGACAGGGAGTGCTCATTTTACACAAGAGGTCGCCAATACCTTAACAAAACTCGGTTATCAAGCAGACCGCTTCGTCGAACCAGGGGCTCCGTCATCAATCATCCAAGAACACATCGCACGCCTACAGCCACAATTGGTGCTCATGGGCACATACAATCGCCCACCACTTAACCGACTCGCTCATGGCAGTGTTTCCCATGCAACTGTTCATCATGCTCCTTGCTCGGTACTTTTACTCAAAGGAAGGTCTGATGTTCCTACAACCTGAACGGTTTGGGACCAATCAATCCATGAAATGCCACAAAGAGAAACCAACCGAATATGAGTGAAGCGTCACCGATATTTGGCATTCTTGTGGGAGGGGGGCCGGCCCCGGGAATTAATAGTGTTATTGAAGCCGCGACGATTCGAAGTCTCCTCTGTGGAGCAGAGGTACTCGGCATTGAGGACGGATTTAAGTGGTTGATGAAAGGGGATCTTACCCATACTCAACCCTTAACTCGTCAAACGGTGAGTCACGTGCACTTCCGGGGTGGTTCGATATTGGGCACTTCCCGAGCCAACCCCACTAAACAGGAACAGGATTTATCCACCACGTTTACCTCCCTGCAAAAGCTGGGAATGACGGGACTCATCACGATTGGCGGGGATGATACGGCCTTTTCAGCCTTAAAGCTGGCGGAATTAGCCAAGGGGCGCCTCCAAGTCGTGCATGTCCCCAAGACCATCGACAACGATCTCTGTCTTCCACACGGCATGCCAACCTTTGGATTTCAAACCGCCCGCCACATGGGCGTGGAACTGGTCAAAAATCTCATGATTGATGCTCATACCACCTCCCGGTGGTATTTTGTGGTCACGATGGGTCGCAAGGCCGGACACCTGGCTTTAGGCATCGGCAAAGCTGCAGGAGCCACGCTCACGCTCATTCCCGAAGAATTCAAGGGTTCCACCCTGAAACTCCCCCACTTAACCAATATTTTAGCGGGATCAATAGTCAAACGCTTGGCACAACATCGCTCGGACGGTGTAGCGGTGCTAGCTGAAGGACTGTCGGAATTCTTGGACCAGGAGGACCTGACGTTGTTGGGAGGGGTTGAACGGGATGAACATGGCAATATCCGATTGTCGGAGCTCGACATCGGAAAAGTATTGAAAGAGACCGTTAGTCAGAAACTGAAACATTACGGCGTCAACATTACAATTGTGTCTAAAAAAATCGGCTATGAACTTCGCTGTGCCGACCCCATACCCTTCGACATGGAATACACCAGAGATTTGGGTTATTGCGCTGCGCAATATCTTTTGGATGGGGGAAAAGAGGCCATGGTCTCAGTGATTGATGGTCGCTTCACTCCCCTCCCGTTCAAAGATATGCTGGACCCCACAACGGGCCGTACCAGGATTCGGATGGTCGATACCGATTCGGAAACCTATAAAATCGCACGAGCCTACATGGCCCGACTACAACCGATAGATTTTGACAATTCGGAAAGGATTTCTCAGTACGCGAAAATCCTCAATCTCTCTCCCGAGCAATTCCACATTTCGTTTGGAGGGAACCTCTAGACGCTAATTTCCCTGAAAGTTTAGGACATTTTCTTCTCCATGCTTTTCTGTCTCTCCTCGCATTGCCCAGATTTTCCACAAATGTTCAGGACTCGCACCATTCGCCTTTTTTAAAGATAATTTATGAAAGGTGGAAGAACATCCTTTACAATTTACTTAGGACAATTCCCACGGCAAGCAGAACCCCCTCCTAGCAGCGCGACCAGGCTGTATTTCCGTGGTTCGTGTTCCGCATGCGTAAGCAGATGAGTGGCGCCGACATAGACCAAGGCACCGAGTAACGGCTTTTCGATTTGGCTAATCATGGGAAAGGAAAGAAGGGTCCCCAAAGGTGTCGTCAGGGCTGAAGCTAAAAAGGCCAGGATCGTCGAGCGTTGTTGCGAAAAATCTCCGCGGAGGAGTAGCGCATAGGTCACAATCCGCTCTGGAAACTCACGAAGAACAATCCCAATGGCCGTTAAGTCACCGATACGGACGTTGACACTAGCAGTCCTTTCCGCTTGCAATTGAAGTCATCGCCGATGGGATTCAGTTTTTCTTTAGGGTTTTGAAAGCAATCGACTAAACACGGTCGTTGATATTTTCTTCCGGCCCAGCCTAGGTCCGGAGCTTTCTTTTTTAGACCGGTGCAGGGGGCTACCCCCAATGCAGTGGCAACCCACCCACTGAGATTTCACGGGTTTTTCCCCTTCCCCAACTGCTTTGGTTTCAATCAGAAAAGGGCA
>JBFJON010000420.1:0-2575 GCA_041617575.1 Nitrospirales bacterium
ATTGAACAGTGCCTCATAGGAGGGCGACAATGGTTCTTCGTCAAGCTGAAGAAGCGGCAAGGCAATGAGAGGCGCCCCGTGAAATCGACGAAAGGGATCGGGTTGATTTGCCCAATCCAAATAGCCTAACGATTTGGCGAAGCGATTGAATTCATGCTTGGTTTCCTGGTGGTAAGTTTTGACTTGCTGGAGAGCTGTTGGTACTTGGGTCTGATCGTCGTCGGTGTGCATGCCTGGTAGGGTACCATAGACGGTGAGTAAGGGGTAAAAAGGAAGAAGTGAAGAGGAAGTCGTGAAGATCAGATGTGTGGCGGGATTTTCTTTTTACTTCTCTCTTTTCACATTTCCCTGGCTGCTACACATCCAGATTCTCGACCGATTCAGCATTGGCCATCAGAAATTCATAGCGGGCTTCGGTACGTTTTCCCATCAAATCATGGAAGGTTCGGTCGGTGTGAAGTTCGTCGAGGAGTTCGACTTTGAGAAGGCGACGAGTGGCGCGGCTCAGGGTGGTCTCTTTGAGTTGTTGCGGGAACATTTCCCCAAGCCCCTTAAAACGGCTAATAATGGGCTTGGCATTGGCGCGGGCTTCGGAGATGATGCGGTCTTTTTCTTCATCGGTGCCAGCCCAACGAATGTCTTTTCCGAGATCAATGCGATACAGCGGTGGTTGGGCGATATAGACATGACCCTGTCGAATTAGTTCCGGCATATGGCGAAAGAAAAAGGTGAGCAGCAGCGTGCTGATATGGTATCCGTCAATGTCCGCATCCATTAACAAAATGATTTTATTATAGCGAAGTTTTTTGATTTCGAAATCTTTCCCTATACTGCAGCCGAGAACTTTGATGAGGTCGGCCAATTCGTTGTTCTCGACCACCTTGGCGAGGGTGAGTTCTTCCGTGTTCAGCACTTTGCCGCGGATAGGCAAGATAGCCTGGGTTTTGAGATCCCGCCCCTGTTTGGCTGTTCCGCCTGCAGAGTCGCCCTCCACGATGAACAGTTCGCTGATCGATGGATCGGTACTTTGGCAATCAGCGAGTTTGCCTGGAAGGTTTAGGCGATGGCTCACGGCCGACTTGCGCATGACGGCTTTAGAGGCTTCCCGTGATGCCTCCCGCGCACGGGCAGCTAACACCATACGACCTACGAGGGTTTCGGCAATGGTTTTATTCTCATTAAGGTACGTTTCTAGAGCCGGTCGCACGATAGTGTCTACTTGTGCTTGGACTTCGGTGTTATTCAATCGTTCTTTGGTTTGCCCTTGAAATTGCGGGTGGAGGACCAGAACACTTAGGACGGCTGCCATCCCCTCGCGAATATCTTCAGCTTGCAGCGATAGACCTTTGGGCGTCAGATTATGCGTTTCAATGTAATTACGCACGGCTTTCACAAGGCCGCCACGTAATCCCATTTCATGGGTGCCGCCATTTGTTGTGGACACTCCGTTCACATAGCTTTTGACGAATTCGGCTGGCTCATCGGTCCATTGGAGGGCCAGTTCCAATCCCAGATTTGGAGTGGCTCCGTTCGAACCTGTTGTTCCATTGGTGAGTTGCCGTTCAAGGTAAAAGACAAAGTCGACCGTGGGCTTTTTCCCGCGATCTCCTACCAATTTTTGCAAATATTCTTGAAGGCCCTGTTCGTGATGAAAATGATGCGTCTGACCTGTGGTCCCATCTTTGAACGTGAGCTTCAAGCCTTTATGCAGATAGGCCTTGGCATCCAAAGTGTCCTGCAATAATTCTGGATCGAACTGAATGGTTTTCCCGAAAATTTTTGGATCAGGACGAAAATACACCGACGTCCCAGTGCCTTTTGCGCTGCCCTTCGATTTCACTGGGCCTTGAGGAATCCCTGCTTGATAGGTTTGTTCCCATTCCTTCCCATCCCGCTTAACTTGCACCTCCAGGTGACGAGAGAGCGCATTGACGACCGAAGCCCCAACGCCATGCAGGCCCCCGGAATGTATATAACTACCGGTTTCAAATTTTCCACCGGCATGCAATGTGGTCATAATAATTTCCAGTGCGGACTTCTTGAGTTTGGGATGCTTATCCACGGGAATGCCTCGGCCATTATCGGTAATGCGAAGGCCCTCTCGCGATTTGTCCAATTCCACCGTAATCTGAGAGGCATAGCCATTCATGGCTTCATCAATGGCATTATCTAAAATTTCCCAGACCAGATGATGAAGCCCGGTTTTATCCGTCCCACCGATATACATTGCCGGTCGGCGTCGAACGGGATCGATGCCTTCCAAGACGACAATATCACTCGCTCCGTATGTTTTAGCCATGCCATAATCCTTCTGAGTCTAATCGAAGAGTCAAGGACAATAATGCGTGAGCGTGTTGCATAAAGATTCCTTTAGGATGGTGATTCAGTTTGAAAGAACGGAATGCTCAGCTCAACCGGGGCCATGCCGCTTAATCGTCCTCGTTTAAAGAGGGGATGACCTTTTCCCCCTCGTCCGACTACCTGATATTTGCGAAGGGTGACAGGAAGGGTGCCGCCACCTTCTTTGAGGAGAATCAGACGGTCATCTTTGGCGCATAACAGTGTAAATCCTATC
>JBFJON010000421.1:0-2551 GCA_041617575.1 Nitrospirales bacterium
GTCAGAACTTCCTCTAAATAGGAGATCAACCTCGGCTCTTTTTTAGCCTGCGTCAGAGCAAGCTCCGAATAGCCTAAAATCGCTCCCAAAATATTATTGAAGTCATGGGCAATACCACCTGCCAAGGTACCAATCGCTTCCATTTTCTGCCTCTGTCGAAGCTGTTTTTCACTCTGCTCCAAGGCACCTTCTACACGCTTTTGTTCCGTAATATCCTCGCAAGAGAGTAACAACATCTGTTCTTGATTCGGTCCAACAATAGATCGGGAGGTTTCTCGCACCCAAAGCCGCGTTCCATCTTTTTTGATTTTTCGGAAAACTTTTTGAGAAGCCTGGTTCATGGATGTAAAGCACGCTTCAATCTCACGACAAAATATTTCTTGATCCTCCGGATCAACTACAGTCATCGCCGACTGTCCCACTAATTCCTCATTGGTATACCCCAACATATTGGCACCAAAATTATTGACCGATAAGATCCTGAGATGCGAATCAACAGTGAAATACATGAGAGGTGCTTCATCGTAGAGGGCTCGATAACGTTCCTGACTCTCTAGAAGCGCTGCTTGTGCCCGTTTCCGTTCAAGCTCGGCTCCAGCTCGAGCAGCAAACACCTGTAATAATGACCGGTCTTGCGCATTCATGCTCAGAGGCTGTTGATCCATGATCGCCAAGTTGCCAACAATATCCCCCTTAGAATTAAAAAGCGGTGTTCCACAATAGCCCTCAATGTTTAGCGCTTTCACAGTCGGATTATTAGGAAACAACTCTTGGACCCCTTGTGGGAAATACACCGGATGCCCGTCAAACACTTTCTCGCAGGGTCCTTCAAGGCAATCATATTCAAATTTGGATTCAAAACGATCTTCATGCCAAAAGGCCACCCCGTGAACAATTGGAAACGTCACTTCGACTCGTTCGGCTAAAAAAACCATCGAGACCTGAAGGGCGTGAGCTAATTGACGAACCAGATTCTGAAAAAAATTCTGACTTCCGGGAGCGACTGTTCCCTTGACAATGGCTTCTAAAGCTTCTTCGGACTTTTTTCGCTCGGTAATATCACGAGACACAACAACCCCTCGAACATCGCCTAATGCGGTTTGAAACATACGTCCCGTACTTTCGAACCAACGATACTCTCCATTTTTATGCCGATAGCGATAGATAGAACGCCCCGAACCCGCCGCCTGCATACTCTGAGTAAATTCTTGCACGACTCCAGCACGATCCACAGGGGGCACCAACGAAAAGATGTTAGACCCTATGAATTGTGAAGGGGCATAGCCCAACACCTCTTCAAAATTTGGGCTGCCATATAAAAATGTTCCAGATCCATCTATTTCCGCTATTAAATCATAGGCATTCTCCATAATAGCTCGATATCGTTTTTCTCGTTCTCGAATCGTCAATTCCGCTGCTTTGAGGAATGTGATATCACGGGCAATGCAAAAAAGACCTTCAAGCCCATCGTCCGTCTGTACAAAAATCTCCTTGGTGACCAGAAACGTAAGAAAAACCGCCCCAGCATCTTTCACATCAACTTCAAATGATTGCGGATTCTTCTTATGAATGACGTCTTCATCGTATTTAGTAAAAAGAGGATGTGTTCCCTTCGGAAATATTTCCACATCTGTTCTTCCGATGATTTCTTCAATCGTCAGTCCAATGATTTCAGCTCCTCTCGAATTCACTAACAAATATCTACCTTCATGGTCTTTCACAAAAATAATATTGCTTGTTCCCTCCACCACTGTCGTTAATAACGCATGCTTTCTTTTGACAGCTTCTTCTGATTCCCTCTGATCAGTGATATCCCGAATTATCCCTCCGCCTCGAACGAATATGCCCTGTTCGTCAAAAATCGCCTGACCTTTCCCTTTAAACAACCGATACTCACCCTGTTTTGTCTTGAGCCGAGATTCCACTTCATAAGGCACATGATGCTCAATGTGATCCCTTAGAGCTTGAAAGACTTTTTCTCGATCGTCGGGATGCAGTCGATCTGACCAAGATGCCAACACCGGAGGAAATTCATGTTCCTCAAATCCTAGAAGAGCCTTAAATTGTGACGAATACCAAGCGGGTGTCTCTGGAGAATCCCAGGGTTGGCCAGGCAATGGATGGGCTTCCCATAGACCTTCCTGAGAGCCAATCATTGCAACTTCAAATCGATCTAGTTGTTCACGCAATTTTGCAATCATCTGTTGTGCAGCAGCAAGTTCTTGACGGGAGTGTTCATTCGCCTTAACGCTATCCGTGCGGTCTATTTCCTCAACAAGTTTGACCTTCTGCTCAAAATTCCGAGACAATGGCTCCTGGGTGTATCGTTCGGTCACATCTAACACGACCCCTTCATATCCCCAAATATGGCCATCGCCATCGCGTATCACTTGAGCATGCTCTTCAAGCCACAACAACTCATGATTGTTTCGACGGCCTTGCCAGAAAACAGGCCCCATCATCTCTTGATTCTGAGAAAGCTTGCACCAGGCGTTTCGTTGTTCTGGATCAACATATAATTGTTTCCCAATATCCTTCACGCACTCCATCA
>JBFJON010000422.1:0-2551 GCA_041617575.1 Nitrospirales bacterium
ATAGACCAGCCCCACAGGTTTATTCGTAGACCCCCCGCCTGGGCCCGCAATTCCTGTGACACTGACCCCAAGGTCTACCTGGCTTCTCACTCGAATACCCTTTGCCATAGATTCTGCTACTTGGACACTCACCGCACCATATTTTCGCAATATCGCTGGAGAAACCCCTAGCAATTCTTGCTTGGCCTTATTGCTATAAGTCACGACCCCACGATCCAGGTAGGTCGAACTCCCCGGCACTTCTGTCAGGCGATGGGCAATCAACCCACCAGTACAGGATTCAGCTAACGCAAGGTTCCATTTATGCGAAGAGCATAGTTGTCCCACAACCTCCTCCATGGTTTTTTCACCTTCAGAAAAGAGCCAGGGCTCTAACGTCTTTCGCATCTGGTGTTTGAGATTATCCCCTTCTGGAAAAATCTGTGGAGCCTTTGAGGTGTTAGATGATTGAATCTTTGGGCGCCAACAGCTCAGCGTTACCTTGACCCCTTTCGTCGAGGCTAGCAAACTCAGGGCAATAGCCGAAGGTTGTTGAAAAAAAGGCGATACAAGCTGTTGAATATCGATTTCAGTCAAACCCATCGTATTGAATGCATGCGACCACAGATATGCCGTTGCCCGGAGTTTCCTTTTCAGAATGGGTTGGACCTGGAGCTCCATCATTTCCCGAGCCTCTCGAGGCACACCCGGAATGGCAAACACGTGAGCTGCTCCCCCCTGAAGATAGAACCCAGGGGCCGTCCCAACAAGATTGTTTAAGACGGTCGCACCCGAAGGCATGAGAGCTTGCCTGGCCAACAAGGGTGTAACCATTCGACCTCGGCAATGGAGTTGTCTTTTGAGTATTTGCATAGCTTTTCGACGAACGGCGAGAGGGCGCCCAAATGTGGCCGCGACTGCCTCGCGAGTTCGATCATCGACAGTGGATCCCAGGCCACCCGTCAAAATAACCACATCCGCTTTCGTAGAAGAAGCCTTGAGTGCCGCCTGAATATCAACCTGTTCATCACTCAGGGCCATCTTTTTGCTCACTCTAATGCCACAGTGAGCCAACATATCGGCGATAAAGAGTGAATTGCTGTCGACTCGTCCCCCATGAAGTAACTCCGACCCGATTGCAAGAATATCAGCACGTAGAGATTTCATCGTGAGAAGGACCCCACCAGTTACTCAGACACTCATTCAAGGAATCGTGGACAAATCCAAATCAAACCTGATCTCTCCACCCGCCCCTGGAAAGACCAACAGGGTAGCAGGTGATTTGGGTTCAAACGTGCCATAAAGGAATAAGCCCACAATTTTTGCACGGAAGATGGTGTCCCCTTGACGGTGCCCAACAGATTGCGCCCGCGCATCAAAGCGAATGCGATCGGGCTTCAGGACTTGATCATCCTGCTTAATAAGCAGATAACTATCTCGCGCAAAGCCTGGAGAATGTCCAAAAACCGTGACGACCACCTGCAAAGCCTCTTCTTCCAACACCCGCTGAATATCTTGAGCGGTAGGCTGTTCTCCACGTAAGGCATAGTGGCTAGACATCACGGCCAGCCCGCTGATTTTTGTCACCAAAAACCCTTGAGGTTCAAATTTTCCAGTTGAACCAAAACGCCAATAGAGTTCATTGGGAGGTCGGTGTTCCTTTGCAAATACCACTCCTTTTTGCAGCGCTTGCTCGACTTGTTGTTTATCGGGATGTTGGAAAATAGCATGAGCATTTACAATTCCACTCAAGACCAACCCTATCCCCACCCCTATGCATCGCAGGCTTTTTAATAGTTCAAGTTTCACATGAATTTCCTTCTGGCAGATTTTATTTTTCTTAGCCTTCTTAACCTGACCCATCCCAAGGATGAGCCAATTCCCAAAATCATAAAAGACTCCTCCTTAAAGGTTCAGCACCTCGCCGGACACAAAATGAACCTCAGCACAAATCCTCATTGACAAGTTTACGGTGTCGATGGTAATACCTACCGTTTTAGTTTTAAGTCATTATAAATACACAGGTTTTTCTTTCCACGGGAGGTCACGCTATGGCCGGTGCCGAAGAGGCTGCCAAACAACAATTCGTCAATTTTAGTTTTTATAAAGTCGACCCCTTGTGGAGACGTCTTCCCAAAGACGAGCGGGACCTGGGCAAGCAAGAATTTGTGCGCGCCGCTGAAGAATACAATGGCAAGGTCATCGTTGTCCCTTATACCACAACAGGCATACGAGGCGATTGCGACTTTTTGTTGTGGCGAATTAGTTATGACTTGGAAATGTTCCAGGAAATGAGTTCAAAGCTGTTGGCCACCGGTTTGGGTCACTATCTTACCAATCCCTACTCTTACCTTTCTATGACGAAACGGTCCATTTATGTGGATCATCATGTGCACGAGGGCCAGGAAAGTCGAAGATTGAAAATTTCGCCAGGCCGCGCGAAATATATCTTTGTGTACCCCTTTGAAAAAACCAGAGAATGGTACCTGCTCACGAAAGCCGCCCGTCAAGGTATGATGGACGAACATATTGAGATTGGGCACAAATACCCTTCCGTCAAACTCAACACCAC
>JBFJON010000423.1:0-2519 GCA_041617575.1 Nitrospirales bacterium
AATCCCACAATATCGGTGACCGTAGTAAGAACAATAGAAGAGGATTGAGCAGGGTCTTGTTTCATGGCTTTTAAGGCAATGGGAATAATGGCCCCGGATAATCCAGCAATCACCATTGAAATGATCATCGACAGACCAATGATGACGGTTAGACCAAAAGACCGACTCCATAGAGCCACCGCAAGGCATGCCGTCGCAGAGACTGCCAATCCATTCAGAAAAGCCACGTAGACTTCCTTCCCACTGACACGCAACCATTGTGATGGTCGAATATCCCGTAAGGCCAAACCCCGAATCACCACAGCCAGCGATTGTGCGCCAGTATTCCCCGATTGCCCCGCTACCACAGGAAGCAAGACCGCCAGTGCCGTAAATTTGGCAATGGTCCCTTCAAACATTCCTACGACAAACGCGGCTAAAAAGGCCGTCACCAAATTTAACTGGAGCCAGGGCAATCGCTTCCGAACGGAAAACCATACTGGCGAAAGGGCTCGTTCGTCTTTGTTGGCCCCGACCATTGTTTGGAGATCAGCCGTTGCATCTTCTTGACTCGCTTTGATGATGTCTTCATTTCGAACCACTCCTAAAAGACGATCATCCAAATCCACAACGGGAATCGTGAAAAAATGTCGTTCTTTGAACAGCTCGACAATTTCTTCTCGGGACTCTAGAGGATGAATGGTGGGCAAATCACGAACCATCACGGCCTGCAATTTTTCTTCGGGGTCAACGAGCAACAAATCGCGAACAGAAAATTTTCCAACCAGTTTCTGGCTGCGATCAATCACATACAAATCATGGACGTCCTTTTGTGCACGTGACCTGACATGCAACATGGCATCTCGAACCGTCAGCTCTTCTTGCAACACCAAAAATTTAGGATCCATGATACTGCCCACCGATTCGGCAGGATAGGTCATATATGACCGAATTTCTTGTGCATACCGTTCCGGCACCCGAAACAAAATCGCCCGTTGCAGATCTTCATCTAATCGCTGAAACAACGCCGCAGCGAGAGACGGAGACAGATGCGGAATCACCTGTTTCAATAAATCAGTAGTCATCAGCGTGATGACATCGGCAGCAATTGGCGGTGTGATACTGGAGAGAAGGTTCGCCGCATTTATGGCGCTGGTCCCCTGCAACACCCGAAGAATATCTTTCGCCGGATAGGATTCCAAAATTCGAGCCGCTTCCTGATGATGCTTCAGAAAGAACGCTTCATTCATAATATGCGTACCGCCTCGACGGTTCATGGTGGGTTCAATGGCTCGTTCACTCATCAGAGGTTCTTTCGTTCCTGTAACGTCTGCGCGACATCGGTCATCAGACGAATCCCTGTTAGGGAATAGGCTTCCCACAATTGCATCAGTGAATCACTCACCGATCCCAAGGGGGCTTTGCCTTCAACATCCTTTTCAATGCGGCGCAACATGCGATACCGTAAGGCTCCAAAAAAAGTCCCCCACCGATCCACAACTGGTAACGTATGAAACCGGCTCCACTCAGGATGTTTGATAATCTCTTCGAGATTGGCTTCGGCCGACAATGTGGTAATCTGAGTTTCCATTAACGTCCCCACCGAATGATCGGACGTATCCACCAACAGTTGTCTCAACGTCACGACGCCTTCCAATTTGCCATCTCGATCAATCACATAAATATAGTACATGGCTTTCTGGCCATAGGTGCGGATTCGTGAAATCGCTTCTTCTACCGGAATATCGGGAGGCAGCGTGAAGACTTGCGGGTCGGCTAAACTGCCGGCGGTGTTGGGCGAATACCGCAGAGCCCGCCGAAGCGTGGCACCCATCGAATTATCCAACCGTTCCAAAATGTCATAACGAGTCGTCTCTTCAAACTGACGAAGCACACCAATCGAGGACGTAGCATTCATCGCACTTAAAACATCCGCGCTCAAATCTTTGGAAAGTTCTTCAAGAATTTTCGCTGTCGACACCGGCAAACAATGCTCTAAGACGTTGGCAATTTCCTCGCCAGGTAGGGCTTCCAATAGCCCACTAGCTGCCTGTGGACCCAGCGACTCTAGATGGCGTGCGGCTTCCACCGGATGGGATTGAAAATACCCGAGCGTGAGATGGTGTTCGAGTTCCATGGCTATTTTTCTGGATGTGTAATGACTGCAGTGGATTCAGAAAACTGAGAAGCCGGAATAATCACACGCCCCTCCCTAGTTTCCAACACTACGGAAATCGGTGTCACCGTTACGACGGTTCCCTGCGTCTCCCCGACCTTCACAGTCATGCCTACTCGTACAACTGAACCCAAATAATGAGCCGCAATCAAATTGGCCACGGCATTGCGAGAACCTAAGCCAAAGGACAAGGCCGCCCCGCCAATTAATCCAGCCAGTAAAATCACGATTGTATTATTCAGCAATTCGGTATCAATCCCTAATGCATCAATGGCTGTGACCACAATCAACAACACCACAGCCACATAAACGGCCTGAGCCACAATGGTTCCATGGGTGATACCGGCGGAACTGCAGGTCATCG
>JBFJON010000424.1:0-2501 GCA_041617575.1 Nitrospirales bacterium
CAGACACGCTCCGTTGAGCTTGCCGCGAAACATCAGGTGCCCTTAGAGGTACGGTCCAGTTTTCAGGACGGAGAGGGAACCCGTGTGGTAAAAGAGGATGCAGATATGGAACAAGTCTTAGTTTCTGGAGTGACAGGGGATCGCAATCAGGCCAAGATCACCGTGATAGGAGTTCCGGATCAGCCTGGTATTGCGGCAAGAATCTTTGTCGCGATTGCGGAATCAGGGATCAATGTGGATATGATTATCCAAAATGTTAGTCATGAATCCTTGACGGACATTTCCTTTACGGTGCCAAGAGGGGATCTAAAGGCAGCGACCAGTCTCATTCGAGATCTTGCCAAAGAGGTTGGTGCCCGAACCTTTGAAGTGAATGAAGCGATTGCCAAAGTCTCTTTAGTCGGAGTGGGAATGCGGTCTCATTCCGGGGTTGCTGCACGAATGTTTGCGACGCTTTCCCGAGATGGGATTAATATAATGATGATCAGTACCTCGGAAATTAAGATTTCCTGTGTGGTAGAAGAAAAATATATGGAATTGGCGGTGCGGGGTTTACACCAAGAATTCGAGTTAGAGAAATCGCCAACTGCCTAGGAGTCTGTCCGAGATAAGGGATCGTTACGAGGGGGCGATGGTTTGAGGCAGATGTTTCGATCTTTTAAGGCGAATAGCGAGACTATTTAACGAAAAGGATCGGAAGATCTGACCAAATCCAGCACCCCCGCAGTAGATCAATCGTATCTCGGACAGGCTCCTGGGTCGGTACATCCTGGACGAATGGGTCGTACGAGCTTAAGATGCGAAAATGAGTGCAATGACGAAACAGAATTCAACGATTGAAATCTATGATACGACCTTGCGTGATGGGTCGCAGGCCGAAGACGTCAGTTTTTCGGTGGAGGATAAGATCCGAATCACCCTTAAATTGGATGAATTGGGCGTGCATTTCATCGAAGGGGGATGGCCAGGAGCCAATCCTAAAGATATCGAGTTCTTTCAAACCATCAAAGCTACTCCTCTTCAACAGGCAAAAATTGTGGCCTTTGGTTCGACAAGGAAGGCCAAAAATTCGGCGAAAGAAGACCCTACGCTCGAGGCGTTGCTCTCGGCTGAAACCGAGATTGTCACCATTTTTGGAAAGAGCTGGACACTGCATGTCACAGAGGCCTTAGAGACGACCCTAGAGACCAACCTGGAATTGATTGGAGATTCCATTGCCTTTCTCCGGTCGAAAGGCAGGCAAGTGTTTTACGATGCCGAACACTTTTTTGATGGCTACAAAACAGATCCCACGTATGCGCTAAAGACCATTGAGGCGGCCGTGAAAGCCGGAGCTGAACGTATCATCTTGTGTGATACCAACGGTGGCACCATGCCTTGGGAGATACGGGAGATGGTATCGATCGTACGGGAACAATGTTCCGTTCCATTGGGCATTCACGCCCACAATGATGCCGAGATGGGCGTGGCGAATTCCTTGGTTGCGGTTCAGGCGGGGGCCATGCATGTGCAGGGGACTATTAATGGCATCGGCGAGCGCTGTGGCAACGCGAACCTCTGTTCTATTGTGGCTAATTTGGAATTGAAATTGGGCCGAACAGCGTTGGGGGACGGACGGTTAACGAACCTCAGAGCCATTTCTCACTATGTGGCGGAAATTGCCAATCTGCTTCCAAATAAGCGCCAGCCGTACGTAGGAGATACAGCTTTTGCCCACAAGGGTGGTGTGCATATTCATGCGGTTCAAAAAAATCCGCTCACCTATGAGCATGTCCAACCGGATCAAGTTGGCAATCAACGCCGGGTGTTGATTTCGGATCATAGTGGGCGTAGCGCGGTGTTTGGCAAGATGGAAACGTTTGGTCTGGATCTTTCGCAAGATAACCCTAAGGTCCAGGAGTTGTTGGGTTCCCTCAAAAACCTGGAATATGAAGGCTACCAATTCGAAGGGGCCGAGGGGTCGTTTGAGCTGCTTGTGCGCAAAGCCTTGGGGACCCATACTCCATCATTCGAGCTCCTGGGGTGCCGAATAATTGTCGAGAAACGCAAAACTCATGAAGAGGCCATCTCGGAAGCCACGATTATGGTCAAAGTGGGCGATGTGGTGGAACATACTGCAGCTGTCGGGGATGGCCCGGTCAATGCGCTGGATCATGCCCTGCGAAAAGCTTTGGAACATTTCTACCCGCAACTCAAAGAAGTCAAGCTGTTGGACTATAAGGTCCGGGTCTTAACGGGGCTGAGAGGAACGGGATCGCGAGTCCGGGTGCTGATCGAATCCGGGGATCACAAAGAAAAATGGGGGACTGTCGGCGTATCTGAAAATATTATCGAAGCTAGTTGGCAGGCGTTGGCGGATAGCATTGAATATAAACTTATGCGAGAAAAGCTCTAGGGGCAAAGGAGTTCTTTTTGCTCTCGTTCTTCCTGTTCCCCTGACCCGTTTATTGGGGATAAGGCCCTGAAAAACAAGAAGTTCTTGACAAGATTGATGAGGGGGG
>JBFJON010000425.1:0-2497 GCA_041617575.1 Nitrospirales bacterium
AAGAAATTTTTAAAAGGCAGGCGAGGAAGGGGAACACACGTTCCTCAGGGGAACAACAGGAAACGTCAATGGACTTCACCCGCCTCTGGCATGCATTTCCAAATGCGGGTCTTGGCGCAATCGATCAATGTCAATATACCGACCACGACCAGCGCTGGTTTCGAGCTCTTTGCGCTCTTCCGCTCCACGATCTTTTCGAGTCTCCCAGACGGATTGGATCATGGAGGCCAAATCTTCTCGTGAGCGTCTGGCGCGAATAGGTTTACGCAAATCCAACCCTGTTTTAGCATAGAGACAAAGATACCACATTCCATCAGCGGTCAATCGGCTTCGATCACAGGTTGAACAAAAGGGCATGGTTGTGGAAGGGATAATACCAAAGGTCGTTCCGTCAGGAAGGCGAAATCGCTGGGCAGGAGCCGAACTGATCTCGTGCACCGCCTCAATGGGCCCATAATACTGGCTCAGCATGCCAAGGATTTCTTTGCGTGAAAGAACCTTATCAGCCGACCAATCATTCGCTCCACCCACATCCATATATTCGATGAAACGCACTTCGCCGTTAACTCGTTTGCCATACTCGATCAACGGAATCAGTTCATCGTCGTTAAAGCCCTTCATCGCGACGGCATCCAACTTTAATCCGGCAAACCCAACCCGACCAACCGATTCAATGCCTTCAAATACCTGATCCAAGCTATTCCGTCGGGTCAAGGTTTTAAACCGTTCGGGCTGTAAGGTATCAAGGCTCACCGTAATGCGATGCAAGCCCGCATCAAAAAGATTCTGCGCATGCTCAGCAAGTAAAATCCCATTGGTGGTCATGGCAATATCCTGAATACGGGTATTCTTCTGGAGCATCCCAATCAAGGACGCCAAGTCTTTCCGTAGTAGCGGCTCCCCACCGGTAATACGGATTCTATCCACTCCCTGCTCCGAGAACAGATCCGTCAGGAAGACAATCTCTTTAAAGGTCAACAAGGTTTCACGAGGCAACCACACATACTCTTCCTCGGGCATGCAATATTGACAGCGCAAATTACACCGGTCCGTGACCGACACACGGAGTGATCGTAAGGGCCGTCCCCACACATCTTTCACGGGTTCAGGCAACAGATGTGTTTCACTCGTTGGCATTATGGATGTTCCTCTACCCAGACGTCGCCCTCGGGAGTGTATTCCATTTTCCATATTGGCGTGATTTTTTTCAGTTCATCAATACACCATTGGCATGCCTTAAACGCATCGGCTCGATGCTCAGCCCCCACAATAATCAACACGATGTTTTCGCCAATTTCGATAGGCCCATAGCGATGTAAAACCAAGGCTTCAATAATGTCAAAATCTTGTAACGCCCGTTCGCGGATTTCTTTCAGCTTCTTTTGAGCCATGCCTTCATAATGCTCAAACGTCATAGAACTCACATCATGGCCCTTCGATCGATCACGGGCCGTCCCTAAGAACATGGCAATTCCCCCGATTCGAGTGGATCGAGTACGAATCCGTTCTAACTCTTGATCAATAGAAAAATTTTCCTGCTGAACCCGAACCAGCATGCCTTCTTCTGTTTCAACGGCCATTGCTCACCTTCCTCAGTTGGAAATGTTGAAAAAAGCCACCAGCGGCGTTCTCGCCATATTGCCATGCTCACGTACTATGAGTACGCTCCGCGCGTCAATATGGCTGCGGCCTTGCTGGACGGACTTTTTTGATCATTCCTTCTAGCAATTAATATCTTTTCCGTTTGGAACGTTTAGGCCCCACCCGCAAAAGGAGGCAATAACGCAATTTCATCTGACTCGACAAGAGCCGTTTCCCAATGCGCGATTTCCTGATTGACCGAAACCACAACTTTTTTCTGGAGGAGCAGGTCTCCGAGATCCGGGTATTGGACATGGAGAGAGTCGACAAGATCTTTCACCTGTACCCCATCTGCCAAGGGCATTTCCAACATATTGCTCCCCGCCACTAAGGTTTTCAACATGCCGAAGAGTCTAACGTGTACCATGGTCAAAGCTCTAGCTACCTAACACGAAATTGAGAAAAAATCTCATTTTTGGCCAGCAGGCGCTTGATGTTGGTACGTTCCCGATTTCCCACCGGATTTGGAGACCAGGAAAATCTCTCCAAACTCCATACCCTTATCCACAGCCTTACACATATCATAAATCGTCAGGGCGGCCACCGAGACGGCAGTCATGGCTTCCATCTCAACACCAGTGTTACCCGTGGTTTTGACCGTCGCTTCAATAGTAATCGAACAACGCCCGGAGGCACGAGGCTTGGCATCTTCCGTAAAATTCACATCCACCCCAGTCAATAAAAGCGGATGGCACATGGGGATCAGATCTGGAGTCCGCTTCGCACCCATCACCCCCGCCACTTGGGCCACGGCCAGCACATCCCCTTTGGCAATAAGACCTTCTTGAATCTTTTCAAGGGTTTCCGGTAACACCCAGACCTTCCCTTGTGCCACGGCCACACGCTCGGTGGCCAG
>JBFJON010000426.1:0-2496 GCA_041617575.1 Nitrospirales bacterium
ATCCAAGCCCACTCGTCTGGTCCTTATTGGGTTATTCATCCTTTCGACCAGGGTAATTAGATCCAGACCCATTAAGTCATCAGGGCATGCTAAACACGTACCAGTTGCCTGCCTAGGAAGCTTCCGATTACAATAGACGCCAATTGCCTTGATTTGCAGCATTATTTTTCATCATCGTTACTAGGCATTTGTTATCTTTACCGAGGACGTGTCTCATGACTGAGCGTATTAGCAACCAAAACATTATTGACATTGCCCCTCTTCCTACTCCCAAACACATGCAGGAAATGCTCCCCCTCCCACTAGAAACTTGCCAAATGGTACTGCAGGCACGACAAGCCATACGAGATATTCTTCATGGACAAGATACCCATCGTCTAGCAGTCATCATCGGCCCATGCTCAATTCATGATCCTGAAGCCGCTATTCAATATGCAGAACAGCTCAAACAGGTAGCTGATCGTGTACGTGACCATCTTTTGGTCATATCACGAACCTATTTTGAAAAGCCCCGCACCACCGTTGGCTGGAAAGGTCTCATTAACGATCCCAAGCTGGACGGTTCTTGTGATATCGGAGGAGGGTTCGAACTCGCTCGTTCTATCTTACTGAAAATCAATCACCTGGGAATGCCCTGTGCTACTGAATTTCTCGATCCCGTTACACCTCAATATATTTCTGACTTAATTAGCTGGTCTGCTATCGGCGCACGCACCACGGAAAGCCAAACACATCGGGAAATGGCAAGCGGTCTATCCATGCCCGTGGGGTTAAAAAATGGGACGGATGGGGGACTTCAAGGCGCCCTCAACGCCATGGTTGCCGCACGACATCCCCAAAGTTTCATCGGAATAAACGCTGAAGGCCTTACCTCCATTATCAAAACCAACGGAAATTCCGATAGACACCTGGTGCTTCGCGGTGGAGGCGGTCGCGTCAATTACAATCCAGAAGACATTTCCGAGGCTGTCCGCTGCCTCGCCAAAGAAGACATTTGCCGTCCTATCATGGTTGATTGCTCTCATGGTAATTCCGAAAAAGACCACACTCGCCAGGTTCCTGTAGCCCGATCAGTAGTGAATCAATTCACCGAAGGACAAACAGCCATTATGGGCCTCTTAATTGAAAGCAATCTCAAGCCGGGCAATCAGAAATGGGAAGCAGGTAAATCGCTGGAATGGGGAGTATCAATTACCGATGCTTGCATCGGGTGGGAAGAGACAGAACATCTCCTTGATGAACTTGCGGAGACTTTGGATAAATATACAAACAAAACCACCGTATCGGGTTAATCACACCATCACCTTTTTAGAAGAGTGCTGGTTCGTGTTTTTTCTGAATTACGTATTGGAAGAAAGGTCAGGAATGGGCTCTAACTTAGGAGATGCGGATTCCTGAGGATGTTCATGAGTATGACAGCCCAGCTGATGGCAAAGACGGCGATTCCAAAAACCAGCCCAGGCTATTAAAGAAGCTCCAAGGACATCAAGAAAAATTTCCTTTCCACTCCCCGCCTCTACCCAGAGATGGGAAACGGTCAAAACGAAAAGCCCCAGAACCGTCAGAACCGTCGGACGAATATCCCGATGACGAGGATATGTGGCTAATAAGCCAAACCCCGCTAATAGTGCAATAACCGCTACAAAGATCCATTCGGTCGTGCCAGCCCAAAAAGCTCCCAAAATGTGGTCCAAGCCATCCCAGGAATGAACCGCAATGACAGGAAGCGCCAGCAACGCCAAGGGTGTTACCGCACAATGTACGGCACAAATAAGAGAGGCAACAGATCCGGCTTTAGAGAGTTTTGGACCAAACGTACTCATTCTCTGTTTTTCTTAGGTTATTGGCATTGAGGACAGAATCCTGTGAATTCTAAGGTATGATCACCCACTACAAACTGCGTGCGTTCTTCAATCAACCTGGTAATTTTCTTCAACGGGCACAACAGCAAATCCACGATTCGCCCACAAATCTGACAACGAATATGATGGTGATGCTTCCGTCCTTCTTTCAATTCATACCGGGATTGCCCTTCTTGAAAAAGATCCAATTGAA
The DNA here is from genome assembly GCA_041617575.1 of Nitrospirales bacterium. GTDB lineage: Bacteria > Nitrospirota > Nitrospiria > Nitrospirales > UBA8639 > Nitrospira_E. The sequence goes on from JBFJON010000426.1 coordinate 2,056, forward strand.
CGACAAGGCCCAGCTCTTTCAACACATTCACCGTCCGATACACGGTAACTAAATCAATCGCAACATGGTCTTCCTGTAATTGCGTAAAAATTTCAGAAGCACTCAATGGCTGATGGGTGCATTCTAAGAGGGCCAACACCGCTTTTCGGGTACGAGTCATACGCCGCCCCGTTGCCCGCAACCCTTTTCTAATAGTGGACTCCAACATCAACTCATACCTCTGTAGTTAAATTAGAGAGCAACCAAACCGTACACATTATTGCAAGTCTCTTGCAAATAACATAGCCAGACGGCATTGTCAATATTCCCAGAATAGTTTTGTACGCTTCAATTTTTTGAGACTATTCTCTTGATGTCTATCGGGTGTTGAATATTGAGTAATCGCATTATGAAAGAGGGCAGAGAAAAATAATTATGGCAAATTATGAACGACTGAAAACA
>JBFJON010000427.1:0-2476 GCA_041617575.1 Nitrospirales bacterium
ACAAGAGGAACAGAGTCGGGAGCCAATTGTCCAGCATCTGGAGTTTTTGGGATATCATTGTGAGCCATTGAACCAAGGGGTGAAAGTTTCGCATCCGTCGAAAATCGGTTTTCTCTTGGTGCCTCTCAAAGATGGTATTATGGTTCAGGCGGCATTCGCTAGCATCGAGGCGCAGTCCAGTTCCATGACAGACAATTCTATTAACAGCGACCTTTCACGATTATCTGTCATGAATGACTTGAATAAACGTGCATCGGTTTCCCGGTTTTTTTGGGCCGATACTGGCGAACTCGTTATTCGAGCCTCAATTCTTGGGAGTTATGATAAGCGGCGGTTCTATACCTTTATGGCCGCGTGGGAAAAGGATGGCCAGACCTTGGGGCAGAACTATCAAGGCCTGCGACCGTATTTGAAGTAGAATCGCGCTCACGGTTCGGTCTAGGAAGATCTGAGTCTTCATTGTTGTGCATGAAATCTGGTCCGCTTATTTCTTATCCTCTACGTCTATAGAAGGTTGTTCCGACAGGAGGGCAAGAGAATTCGTCGTTTCCATCTAACTACCCAGCAATAACATCAAGGAATCCTCAAAAAAATTCTCACCGACAGGTTTAGTGGAGTCGTTCCCCAAAGATTGCGAATTACCACAGTTTCTGTAGTCAACCCTACGATTCAGAAAAGGTTTCGTTTGGTCAAAATGAAGAGTGGTCCACTCATTGTCAACGCTATTTCCTTTACAAACTTAAAGATGAGAGCATCCCTGGTTATGAAGAAGTTGGCGAGAGTTAAGCGGCAAAGAGTTGCAGCCGATAAGAATACGAACCTTGTGCCACTTGTTGCTTGCGCTGCCATCGAGAACTATGCCATTTTTTTTCACAGGGCAGGACCAGAAGAATGCTCGAATTCCTTTTGTCATTCGTCGTTACGTTCGATTGGGGTCCATTCTGTTATTGATGGTGACACTTAGTGGAGCCCTTGGGTGTGTAGCGGAGGGTCGATATAAAGAAGAGCATGCAATTAAACAGCTAAACGTTGTGTTTGTTGATCAACAAACCTTACATGAAGAGTGGAAGAATCACACAGGACGGAGTGGCGTGCAGTTTATGCCTTCACTTAGTGGAGGGGCATCTTCTGTCAAAACGTTGAGAGGTTTTTTTGACTTTACCACCAACACCCTGTATTGCCCAAAATGGAATTTCGCTGTCTGTGGTCACGAGTTGCATCATGCAGCCTTAGGCCAATTTCATGACACGGAATAATTGTTTCAACTTTTTAAACACCGAGACCTTCCATTTCATCACATCAGTCATTTCCCCATTTTTCGATTCTAAGCAGCCTTGCGGCAACTCTCACTTAAATTATCAGACTTCACATATCTACCCCGCTGATCTCGTCAGGGCAATGGGGAACTCCTGAATCGTTTCAGGTTTTGTTGTGGTTGGAGTTTGTTGCCTTGCGGTTAGTTTCTTGACCCGTCCTGAAAGGTACAGCTCTAGCTTGTTTAATGTGATGATGCCATCTCCGGTGTAACCGGCCGCTCCTCCATGGCCTTCCACCAGCGATTTCCTAAATGCTCCGCTCAGTACATGGACAAGGCAGAATTGATAGAGCAATGCAGATGTTGTTGTACCTGACAAACAGGGTCTAAATAACAGAAGTACCCTTCTAAGGCTTCTTGAAAATTAATACAAGAGCCAAGTTATGTTCTCTACTATTTCCTTTTCAATGAATTATCATAGGAAACGATAGGGAGCACTGTAATTTTGTTCCCTATGCACTATTCCGCGTTGCTTTGACGAGGCCCACCGAAGGTGTCTCAGTGGACCCGATAATCACAAAGGTCTTTTAAGATGGGAATAAAGGCTGCTAGGATTTATGAATTTCTTTTAGGGCGTCCCCTTGGGCGAAGAGTACTTTCGAGGTTTAACCGGCGGGTCATGCGTTGCACCCAGGATTCCTTGCCAAAGGGTCTACCGCGCTGGACACACCGACGAATCGCCTCCAACTCTTCCTCTGTTTGTGGTTCGTTCGTCCATTTTACCCATTGCCGTGGGCGCGTGACAGGCCAATCTGTTAACGATTGGCTTTGGTTTGGTCCTTGGATACGGCGCCATAAACTTGACCATTGCCAGTTCTCGGCACGTTTCACCAATTTTGCCCGCAAGGCATTGCGCTCCACATAACGGCACACGGTTAAGAAATGTTCGTCGGTTTGAACGGGAAATGATTTAAATCGACCTTGGTACAGATGTCCACTCCCTACTGACTGATGTTGCGCATGCCAACGTTGCGTATGAGTCAGCGTCAACCAGGCCATAAATCGAGATAAATCCCCGTCGTGTCGAGGCCACAGCACCAGATGCCAGTGATTTGGCATGACGCAATAGGCTAAGATCCTGACCGGGACTTGGATCTGCGCCTCCATGAGCACATTCTCCCAGACTTGATAATCCTGGGGCTTGTCAAACATGACCTGCCG
>JBFJON010000428.1:0-2470 GCA_041617575.1 Nitrospirales bacterium
GTCAGGGGAGGGTTTGATTCGCGTATACGTGCCATCTGATTCCAAGCGTCGTCCTTGGGTGTTGTCCTTGAGATAGGGCGTTAAGATCGATTCCACTATAAATTTTCGAAGCTTGGCGTTTTCGATGGGGAATAAAAGTTCTACGCGTCGGTCCAGGTTTCTTGTCATGAGGTCCGCGCTTCCGATGAAGAGTTCGTCTGCGCCTCCATTGTGGAAATAAAAACAGCGGGAATGTTCAAGAAACCGTCCGACATGCGAAATGACGGTAATGGTTTCACTGAGCCCCGGCATGCCAGGGCGCAGCCCGCACATGCCGCGTATGAATAAATGAATCTTCACGCCTGCTTGAGAAGCGCGGTACAGGGCTTGAATGCAGGCCTTGTCCACCAGTGCATTCATCTTGAAGATAAGATAGCCGTCGCCGTGTTCTTGCTGGCGGATGACTTCGCGGTTGATTCGGTCGATGAGTTGATTCCGGATTCCACCAGGCGCCACCAGGAGTTTGGCATAGGTGTCTTTTTTTGAAAATCCGGTCAAAGCATTAAAGAGATCCGTCACATCTTCCCCCATGACCTTATCGCACGTAAAAAAACTAAAATCGGTATAAATTCGGCTGGTGGTGGGATTGTAATTGCCTGTGCCGAGGTGGAGGTACCGGTAGATGCCTTCTGGCTCTCTCCTTACCACCATGCAAACTTTTGCATGGGTTTTGAGTCCTAGGACTCCGTAGACGACGTGTACCCCTTCGTCTTCTAATTTTCTTGCCCATTCAATATTGTTTTCCTCATCAAATCGCGCTTTAAGTTCAAGCAAGACCGCTACCTGTGTGTTATTTTGTCGAGCTTCCATTAATGCGGCGACAACTGGTGAATTGGAGCCGACGCGATACAGCGTCTGTTTAATGGCTAAAACCTGAGGATCGATGGCGGCCTGTCGAATGAAATCCACCACCGGGGAAAAGCTATCATAGGGATGATGGAGAAAAATGTCTTCCCTTTTGATGAGGGCAAACAAGGATTCTTTTGACCCAGGCTCCGTTAACATTGCCGGGTGAAGGGGTGAGTATTTCAGGTCACTCCGTTCAATATTCGCTAATTCCATTAAATTCGATAAGCCCAGACGAAAGTCGTAGGTATAGACCTGATAGGGGGCTAGCGTGAGATTTCGGACGAGAATATCCTTAATGAAGTCTGGTGTGTCTTGAGCAAGTTCCAGCCGCACGACGGAACCAAACTGCCGTAGGTCAACTTGTTCTTCAATGGCAGCCAACAGGTCTCCGGCTTCATCTTCTTCGATCTCAAAATCGGCGTCCCGTGTAATACGGAAATAATAGGCCGCTTGTACGGTGACACCGGGAAACAAGAGATCCAGATTGTCCGAGATGATGTCTTCGAGCCACACGAAATTCGTGGCCCCTTGTCCGCTCTCCAATCCTAATTGTTGATCATCGGCGACCTGCTGTTCATCAGGAATTCGGATGAGTCTGGGGAATAGCGCTGGCACTTTGATGCGGGCAAAACATTCCCCACGTTCCGGGTCGTTCGCGACGACCGCGAGATTCAGCGTTAAGTTGGAAATATGGGGAAAGGGGTGGCTGGGATCAAACGCTAAGGGTGTGAGAGCGGGAAAGATTTCTTTTCGAAAATATCGGCGAAGTAAGGATCGTTGCTTGGGCTTGACATTTTTATAGGAAAGAATCTGAATGCCAGCTTCCACCAAATTGGGCAATAACTCCTCTTGCCAGCATCGCAAGACTCGCCCAAAACTCTGCAGTAACACGTCCCGAATTTTCCCCAATTGTTCTGAGGGGCTGGTTCCATCTAAGGAGGCTTCCAAGACTCCGCTGGTCAATTGTTCACGAAGGCCTGAAATCCGAATCATGAAAAATTCGTCAAGGTTGTTAAAGAAGATACCTAGGAATTTGATGCGCTCTAGCAGCGGATGACTCGGATCTTCGGCCTCTTCCAGCACGCGTTTATTGAATTCCAGCCAACTCAACTCTCGATTGAGGTACAGCTTGGGATCATCCAAGTTGGGGAATGTTTCTTGAGAGGCATTCTGAGAAATAATTGATTGTTTTTTCATGGGATATTGAGAATAGTGAAGAGATGTACTAGGAGGCTTGTAGCTAAGACGACAGCCTTCTCAAAAAATTGTCCTGCTGGCGGAGGCGGGCATCTTTCCTAAAAACCCCAAGATGGATTCCCGTTATCCAATGTCGGGAATGACGAGGAGGATGAATTTCTGTTCCCCGCCTTCACGGATACAAGCTGTACGAGAATGACTCATAGCTTGAACGATAATAGGCACTCCTCAGTATAAAGTAATTGTTGAATTGTTGAAAGATGAACCCTGTCCTGCACCATTTGCTATATTATAACAGAGGGGGGTCTTTATGCCGACGGAAGGTGACGGGAAAAAAGATATGGCCAGAGGAAAAGGCATCTTATACAATCGCTGAAGAGCCGAA
>JBFJON010000429.1:0-2469 GCA_041617575.1 Nitrospirales bacterium
GGAATGCGGATGGTGCGACTGACCACCTGCGCCAAATGCCAGGGGAAAGGGCAGTGGATTGAATCTCCATGTGAGACCTGTCATGGGACTGGGCACATCTTCACCCCTCACACACTTAAGGTTGAGATCCCCTCTGGCATTGATGACGGCATGATCATCCGGTTGGCCGGACAAGGAGAACCTCAAGCAAAAGATGGTCCACCCGGTGATCTACTCATCCGGCCACATCTTCGACCACACCCCACCCTTCAACGCCAGGGAAGCAACTTATTCGCTATGACTTCGTTATCGTTTGTCGATGCCGCCCTGGGAACCAAAGTCCCCATTAAGGGATTAGGGGATGACTCGCTGATGGTCACGGTTCCACCCGGAACCCAGAGTGGAACCTCTTTGCGTCTGCACGGACGAGGGATGCCCCGGCTCAATGAAAAAGGCAAAGGTGACCTCTTTGTCATCGTAGAAGTTCGCACACCCACAAACATCACGCCCCAACAACGCACGTTGTTAGAAAAATTTTCCCAACTTGAAAAGGAAAAACTCCGTCAGTAAATGGCAACAACAGAAATATGTGTGGACATGAAAATTTTCAGGAATGTTTTCATTAACATTTACCTTTTCCACAAATTCTTCCAACTGCACTCACAGAACAGAATGCCCTCCTCACTCAGGAATGGGCTTGCCAATCCGAGTCTCCCCACACATACATCCCTTTTTTAGGATCATCGGTGGGACATTGAGCCAGCCGAACTCGACAAGATGTTTGTTTATACAATTGATCAGACTTATGATTCATCAGAAGAGCTAAGGACAGAGAAGGAAGGACCCCGTTCAATGAAACCGGCACCACAATAATACCTTCTACGGTCCGATGAATACGATTCGACAACACCAGGATTTTTGTAGAAAACTTTTGCTCGTTTAGAAGGCTCAGAAAATCTTGGACGGCACTCTTTTCTGCTTCATCAAGCTGCAGCAGATGACCGCCTCCCTTTAACATTTTTATCCTTTCAGCCAACGCCAGGCCTCATCAATTTTGTCTGAAGCCAATTAGTTCGTGACAGCTTTGAGCACACGCCCGATCCCTTCACTTATCTGGCCACTTCCAATTTTTAATTTCCGGCATATCATCCCCGTACTGGCCAATGTAGGTTTTATGGTCGATCTTTTTATCGCGAATATTCTGTTTGGCATAGGCCGCAAGATATCCGAGCTTCGGCACACGATCGATGACATCAGCCACGAGATGAAAGCGGTCAAGATCGTTCAGCACCACCATGTCAAAAGGCGTGGTTGTCGTGCCTTCTTCCTTATACCCTCGAACGTGAAGATTTCTATGATTGGTGCGCCGATACGTAAGCCGATGGATCAACCAAGGATACCCATGAAAAGCAAAGATAATGGGTTTATCCGTCGTAAAAAGCGTATCGAACTCCTTGTCGGACAGCCCATGCGGATGCTCGCTTTGCGGTTGAAGTTTCATGAGGTTCACGATATTCACCACCCGGACTTTCAGATCGGGAACCTGCTGTCGGAGAAGGTCTACCGCCGCCAATGTCTCCAGTGTTGGAATATCTCCGGCACAGGCCATGACCACATCGGGTTCTCCGCCTTTGTCGTTACTGGCCCATTCCCAAATGCCGATACCCGCCGTGCAATGCTTAATGGCCGCATCCATACTGAGATATTGCAAGCCTGGTTGCTTCCCGGCCACAATGACATTGACCAGGTTCCGGCTGCGAAGACATTTATCCGTGATGAATAACAAGCTATTGGCATCAGGCGGCAGATAAATACGAATAACCTCGGCTTTTTTGTTGGCCACATGATCGATAAAACCCGGGTCTTGATGGGAAAATCCGTTGTGATCCTGTCGCCACACATGGGACGTCAAGAGATAATTGAGTGAGGCTATGGGTCTTCGCCACGGGATCTCACTCCCCGTGACCTTCAACCACTTGGCATGCTGGTTGAACATCGAATCGATCAGGTGAATGAAGGCCTCGTAGCAGGAAAAAAACCCGTGGCGTCCGGTCAACAGATAGCCTTCCAGCCAACCCTGGCAGGTATGTTCACTGAGGATTTCAAACACACGCCCATCGACAGCCAGGTGGTCATCTTCAGGAATAGTGTCTGCCACCCATCGACGATTCGTCACTTCGAACAGGGCACCAAGCCGGTTGGAAGCGGTTTCATCCGGTCCAAAGACCAAAAAATTTCGACTGTTCATATTGCGTTTCATGACGTCACGGAGAAAAGAGCCCATCACCCGCGTGGCTTCAGCGACAACTTTTCCGGGCTGGGAAACCTCTACCGCGTAATCCTGAAAATCGGGCATTTTGAGATCTTTGAGCAGCAAACCCCCATTGGCATGAGGATTCGAACCCATTCGCCGTTCGCCTTTGGGAGCCAGTTCCGCCAGTTCTGGTAGGAGTTGGCCCATCTCATCAAACAATTCTTCAGGCTTGTAAC
>JBFJON010000430.1:0-2461 GCA_041617575.1 Nitrospirales bacterium
AAGCCATTTGGAACTTGGATCGAAAATTGTATACTACAGAGCAGCAACCATGGGATGGTCAGCACTTTTGGGAAACCATCCAGCCGGGCCTGACCGCTACACCCCAAAGAATTAAGAATAAACAAGACGCCTTGCCGGAGTTGTACCTCCATTGAATCAAGGAAACATCTGTGAAAGAGGGTACCAATGACAACTATGGTTGAGATCAGCAATTTATGCAAAACGTTTGGCCCGATCATTGCCGTTGATGGTGTGTCGTTTACCGTCGGGAAAGGCGAAGTGCTGGGTTTTTTGGGACCCAATGGGGCAGGAAAATCGACGACGATGAAAATGATTACTGGGTTTCTTACACCGACAAGCGGAACGGTGCGGGTCTGTGGCCATGATGTGCAGGATGAGGCCCTTGCCGCAAAAACGCGCATTGGGTATCTACCGGAAGGTGCGCCGGCGTATCAAGATATGACCCCGGCTTCCTTTTTGGCGTTTATCGGTCAGATGCGTGGCTTTCGTGGAGATGCTCTCAAGCGGACCGTATCTGAGACTGTGGAAAAGGTGAATCTACAATCAGTGTTGGATCAACCCATTGAAACGCTTTCTAAGGGCTTTAAACGCCGCGTCGGTCTGGCGCAAGCCATTTTGCATGACCCTGATGTGTTGGTGATGGACGAGCCGACCGATGGCTTGGATCCTAACCAAAAGCACGAGGTCCGCACGCTGATTCGAGCCATGGCTCAGGAAAAAGCCATTATCCTGTCCACGCACATTTTGGAAGAAGTGCATGCGGTCTGTTCTCGTGCGATGATCATTGCCAAAGGCAAAGTCGTCTCTGATGGCACACCAGCTGAATTAGAGGGGCAAGCGCCTACACATAATACGGTCATGGTCACCGTGAGCGGGGTGGAACCAACTATTGCTCACGAACGATTCATGACGGTGAAAGGGGTCAAAAAAGTTGAAGACCAAGGCAAAGATGGAGAACTCGTGCGGCTGAGAATTTATCCGGACAATGGGCAATGGATTCTGCCTGACATAGGCCAATATGCGCGGGAGCAGGGATGGGACGTTCAAGAACTCTATCCGGATCGCGGACAGTTGGATGATGTCTTTCGTCTCTTAACTACCTCTAAACAAGCCCTATCGTAATACGCACCAGAATAAGTTCGGTAAGCAAGGAGGAATTGTGGAACGCATTCGAGTCATATTCAAACGGGAGTTGGCGGGATATTTTGCCACCCCGATTGCAGCGGTTTTTATCGTCATCTTTCTCATGCTCAGTGGCGCCTTTACCTTTTACTTGGGTAACTTTTTTGTTCGCGGGCAAGCCGATCTGGTGCCGTTTTTTGATTTTCATCCGTGGCTCTATCTGGTGCTCATTCCGGCATTGGCAATGCGTCTCTGGGCTGAAGAACGTCGCTCGGGCACCATAGAACTCTTGCTCACCTTGCCGGTGACGATGTGGGAGGCGGTAGCCGGAAAATTTTTGGCCGCATGGTGTTTCACCGGGGTAGCGTTGGCGTTGACCTTCCCCATGTGGATTACCGTGAATGTGCTGGGAGAGCCGGATAATGGTGTGATCCTGGCTAGCTATCTAGGAAGCTTGTTAATGGCTGGCGGATTTTTGGCAATTGGCTCCTGCATTTCTGCGCTGACGAAAAATCAAGTCATCGCATTTGTCGTGAGTGTGGTGATTTCTTTGGGATTCATCTTAAGCGGATTCCCCCTGGTTTTGGAACTCTTTAGCGGGTGGGCGCCGCAATTTCTCCTCAGCGCCATCAGCTCCTTTAGTTTTTTGACACATTTTCAATCCATTAGCAAAGGGGTGCTGGACTTGCGAGACATTTTGTATTTCCTTTCACTGATCGCGTTTTGGTTATTTGCGACGGCCACGGTCATCGATATGAAAAAAGCCGAGTAATAAAATAAGGTTCATGGTGGAAAATATCGGTTCATTCAAGAGGGATCTATGAATAAACGATTGTTGACAGGAACTGGCATTGCATTGGCGGCTGTTTTATTTGGGGCGTTCAATATGATCAGTAGCGCTGCCTTACGTTCTGCCCGTTTTGATTTGACGGACCATAAGCTGTATACCCTGTCAGATGGCACAAATAACGTGCTCAGTAATTTAGCGGAGCCCATCACGTTGCGTTTTTACCTGTCCAAGAAACTTGCGACTGGACTCCCGGGAATCAAAGGGTATGCCACGCGGGTCCAAGAGATGTTAGAAGAATATGCGCAGGTCGCAGGAAACCAACTCGTCTTGCAGGTGATGGACCCGGAACCGTTTTCTGAAGAAGAAGATCGTGCGGTGGCCTATGGGCTGCAGGGTATTCCGTTAGATAACGGAAGCACGCAATTTTACTTTGGCTTGGCGGGAACCAGTTCAACCGACGAGTTGGAAGTTATCCCATTTTTCCAGCCTGAGCGGGAAGAGTTTTTGGAATATGATCTAACGAAGATG
>JBFJON010000431.1:0-2461 GCA_041617575.1 Nitrospirales bacterium
CTTCCACATGTGGCCATTCGGGGGTTGATGACCCTTCCTCCTTTTAGCGACAATCCGGATGATGCCAGGCCTTATTTTGCTGAGCTGCGTCAATTACGTGATTCTCTTGCGCAATGCAGGCTAACGCATGGAGGGCTTGCGGAATTGTCCATGGGGATGTCCAATGACTATCACGTCGCGATTGAGGAGGGGGCTACGATGGTACGGGTTGGGACGGCCATCTTTGGCAAAAGGAGATAATTTTCGACAAAGGCGATGGGGCCAACCACTGGATAACAACAAAGGAGCGCCATGTTTATTGCTGGAAATATGTTAGAAGGCATCGCCACGATTTTAGATACCGTCCTCTGGTTATATATGTGGGTCATTATTATCCGGGCCTTGGTTTCCTGGGTGAATCCGGATCCCTGGAACCCCATCGTTCAGTTTCTGCAACGGGCCACCGATCCGGTCCTGTATCAAATTCGGAAACGCTTGGGGATGGGAAGCATGGGATTTGATTTTTCCCCGATCATTGCTATTCTATTAATTATGTTTCTGCAAATTGCCGTGGTAGGATCTTTAAAGGATTTAGCGATTCGTATGCACTAAGGAATGCGGGGAAAGGGGATCGTCATGAAAATTACACCGTTGGATATTCAACATAAAGTGCTGGAGACGCAATGGCGGGGCTATCATAAAACCCAAGTCGACCAATTTTTAGAAGAAATTGCCGAGTCAGTCGAAGAACTCACCAAAGAAAATCTGGTGCTGAAAGAAAAGTTATCGGGCAAAGATGATGAACTTGCGCAGCTGAAACGAGTAGAATCTACATTGACCAGTACCTTAATTTCCACACAATCATTCGTGGATCAACTGAAACAAGGCGCGCAACGTGATTCCGATCTCATCGTCAAAGAAGCCGAATTGAAAGCCGAGGAAATCTTATCCCAAAGCCGTGCTGAGCTTGTTGAAATGCGACGGACGATTTCTGGGTTGCGTCAACAGCGTGCGTTGGTGTTGGATCGTCTTCGCTTGACGTTGAGTTCCTTTCATCGATTAGTCGAATTGGAAGAACAGCCGGATACGTCTCTCGACTCTGCATTTGAAGAGCCCCGGGAATCGAAAGAATCGGAAGCCCCTCAGTTAAAGGTGGAACCCGCGCCACACCGAGAAGCGGGATAACCCTTCCTTCACTCCCTGAATTTGTGCATGATACCGATCCTATTACAGGTATTCTCCGTGAAGGAATTCGTACACGGGTCTTTCTCGGTGCCGTCCTGTTTGTCCGTCACAAAGGACATATTCGTGTTCAGCAGGCCATCGGCCTAACGTCCTCGCATCCAGATTCTCCTCCAGTCCAAATCAACACCATTTACGATCTGGCTTCCCTCACGAAGCCCCTGTCTACGGCATCCTCTATTCTCCTGCTAGCTCAGGAGGGCCGAGTAAGCCTTACCCAAACTTTAGGGACGCTATTAGAAGAAACCAAGGGGGCCCCTTTGGGACAGGCTTCCTTAAGGGACCTGCTGTCTCATCAAAGTGGGCTTCCAGCTTGGCGTCCTTTCTTTCAATCGTTTCCTCCGACATTTTCTTCTGAACCGGATTTTCGGCTAAAAAGAATTCAAGCCGTTTTGGAAATGATTCTCAAGGAGCCGATCGACCAATCTTCACCTCCAACGAGCACGTATAGCGATTTAGGCTACATGGTGTTGGGGTTCGTTGTGGAGCGGGTAACAGGGCAGTCACTGGCGGATTTCGCTCTAGAGCGAATTTTCAATCTGGTGGAAGCAAGCCCACTTGCTTTTGGAATGCACCATATCAAGGGGGATGTAGTAGACAAAATTGCGCCATCAGAAGAAGATCCCTGGCGAGGTCGTTTACTCCAAGGAGAAGTACATGATGAAAATGCTGCGGCCCTTGGGGGAATTGCCGGACATGCAGGATTGTTTGGAACGGCTCAGGCTGTCGGACAAATCACAAAAGCCTGGCTGGATAGCTATGCAGGAAAGCCAAGTTTATTTCAGTGTGATGTGGTCAGGCAGTTTGTGAAAGCTCAACCCGGAACCAGTTGGGGGTTGGGATGGGACACGCCTTCGCACGCCTCGTCTTCAGGACAATGGTTTTCGCCTGAATCCTTTGGCCATTTAGGATTTACCGGCACGTCTATTTGGGTTGATCCTATCCGGGAATTGGAAGTCATCTTTCTTTCCAACCGTGTCCATCCCACTCGCGACAATCAAGCCATCAAAACCTTTCGTCCCAAACTGCACGATGTGATTATTCAGGGACTTTAAGTATCTCTTTGAGAAGAGAGTTTTGGTGTTCTGAGCCAACAGAAAGAGGATCCTGTCTCGATTATTCCCTCCCCGAAAAAAATTCTTGTTTGATTCGTATTTGACTCCCTATCCTGAGGCTGTTAGGTTGTTTTAGGGTATGCATGATATTGAAATTCATGCATTTAACAGAACTTAGGTAATAC
>JBFJON010000432.1:0-2457 GCA_041617575.1 Nitrospirales bacterium
CCGTTGATCATCGCTGAGTGCTAACAAAATATGAGCCTCGTCTCCATGCATGAGTCGTAGACTCAGAAACATATCCTGTGTGCGATTTTCTTTATTGTCCCACGTCCCATCAATTAACTGGATTTTATCCAGATCACAACAGGAAAACACATCATACCGAAAATAGGAATCGCCGATGACCATATCGAACAGGACATTTCCACTTGTCATAACAATGATATTAAATCGGCCCTGATCTTCATAACCTTCTGGAAGGAATTTATTGATATGGAGCAGTTCTATTTTCCGTCCGGCCAAAGCTCGTTCCATCTTTCCTTCTAAGGCCGAATAATCAATTTGAAGCGGCTTTTCATCCTGATCTGTGGCACCGAGGGCGGCATCTCTTGTCTTTTCAAACACATCTTTGGCTTTCAACACGAAACACACTCCTTTGCTGAAGGACACAATCAAAATAATTCTGAGTCAATCCACATGAATTAGGAGCCTACGATACCCGCCGGTTGCGGGAGAAAGCAAGGGAACCAAACATCACTCAAGCATTTTCTTTGACGGAAAGGCCAACCACAACCACAATGATTGCCTTGGGTCCTTCAAGTTCGGCATACTCATTGAAACCCACTACTGTTAGCCTTTCTAAGGAGATCAGAATATGAATGCCGAATCCTGTTTAGTTGGTGGATGCACCGAGACCATCTATGCACCTGCTGGCACTCAGTCGTTGTGCAAAGAGCATTTTTTACAGTTTCTGACGTGGCGCAAAAAAAAGGGTGGGCTCGGCATGTTCAAGAAATACAGCGGAATGACGATGGCTGAACGTGACTCCATTGTTGAGGAATGGGGTCATACGTTTCTCAATACGGCTAAATCCTAACCCTATCTATATCTATCATTTACTCCATAAGGGGAGAACCATGATGGTGGATAATTTTCCATTCCTCTCCGATCCGCTCAAATAGATTGGTGGCCACGACCCGACTATTCTGAGGGGACTCTCCCACCCGGCTGGCGATATTCTCCGTGCAAATCACCCAGGCAATGTCAGCCGCAACTTGCACCTGCAATTCGGTTAACTCAAATTCCATAGAAAAAGTATTATTAAAAATAACGACCCAGGAATCTCTTACGGCCGGCCATCCGACTCGAATACTCCACCCTGGATGAATGCAGGTCACGTATTCCTGATGTGCCCAAATCGAATCCATCAGCCCCACATCTAAGCTTTCAAATGCGTGATAAAACAATTCATTGACGCGTGTCACTTCTTCGATTCGTTCCTTCAACATAGTACGCTCGCTTTCTCTCAGGCACTCCTTTTATTGCAATTTTTTATATCTGTTTGGCTTGTGCTCGTCGATTCACCAACCATACACCCAACAGAATTAATCCTATCCCAATGATTTCTCTCAAGCCAACTGTTTCCCCCAAAACCAGGAAAGAAAAAAACAGCGCAGATACCGGAACCAGATTTCCAAAAATGCCGGCCCGAGAAGGCCCCACTCCATCAACTCCAAACAACCAAGCCTGCTGCCCCAAGGCTGTCGCAAACACCATAACATACACTAAAGCAACCCAACCTGACAGCGGAACGGTTCCGAATCCTGCCACAAGGATTTTGTGATTCAATGCGAGCAAAGGAATTTCAAACAGTACTGACATCATCAGCGTCGTCCATGTCACAGTCAGAGCGGAGAATCGATCCATGGTCCGTCGACAACCAATTGTGAAGAGGGCCCAACTTACCAAACCACTGAGGACCAACACCCCTCCCAACACAGGGTTGGAGCCGACGCCCACTATCCCGCTCTGTCCAGTGACCACCAACACCCCAACAAAGGAAACCAAACACCCTAGCCAGATTAACCGCAGTGGAACATCTTTTAAGATCAACGAAGACAGGAAGGCCGTAATGGCTGGACTTGCTCCAATAACGACACCTGCCGCTCCAGCCCCAATAAATTGCAAGCCAAATAATATCAAAAGATGATTGCCTAAGACGCCCAAACCCAGCAGGCAAAATATACCCCAATCGTTTTTCGAAAATTTCTCTCCCCCTTCTTTCCATAACCATAAGGGAAACAGGATCGCCAGAGCGCCGAGACCACGAAACACCGAAGTCTCCACTGGAGAAAAAGGTCCTAAGGCCACTTTTTGCGCAACCACGGACCCTCCCCACACCATCGCTGCTGTAGTCAAAGCACTATAGGCGGAAACAACAGAAGGTTTAGAATGATGAGCTTTCATAACTGAGGAGCAAAAGAAAAATGACAAATTTTCAGGAAAGAGAGACGCACCTTAGCTTCTAGGTCGATTTCCGTCTATAAGTGAATGGGTTCACCATTATAGTGAAGACTAACCATCAATAGACCAACTGCATAGCTATTACCTATTTAAATAGACACTATCATCCCCCACTGAAACTCACAGGCCCGAATGGCTTACCTGATAGGTCTTCTGTCC
>JBFJON010000433.1:0-2441 GCA_041617575.1 Nitrospirales bacterium
AAGTGGGTTTATGTGAAGTTTCATGTGAGCTAGCTTGGGCTTTGACAAGATGACGTTGGATCTTCCCCAACCGGGTTCGTGGAAGCGGTTCCTTGACCAGGGTTAGGCCGGTAATCCGTTTGTACGTCGGCAGTGTGACGGCGATTCTGTTTAATTCATCTTTGATGTAATTTCCCGCATCATGAATCTTCTGCACTCGCATAAAATCAAAGTTGGGTACGACCACGGCATGAAGTTGTTCGCCCTCCTCTCCATTTTGCTGTCGGCCCATAATGCAGAGTTCAGCGATTGCCGGGCTTCGTTGATATTCATTCTCCAGTTCCTCGGGTAGGATGTTTTTCCCGCCTGGGGTGACGATAAGTTCCTTGATCCTTCCTGTCAGAAACAAATACCCGTCTGAATCGAGATAGCCTAGATCACCGGTGTGGAACCAGCCATCACGAATCGCCTCTGCCGTCTCTGCTGGAGCGTTATCGTATTGTTTCATGACGTTCGGTCCCCGAACGACCACTTCTCCAATTCCCTTCTCGTTCGGATTGAGGATTTGTAATTCGACATTCTTGAGCGGTGGACCGACTGACCCTGGTTTTGGTCGAATGAGGGGGCTAAAGGCAATCACAGGAGCTGTCTCGGTTAAGCCATAGCCCTCTCGGATGGTAAATCCTAGACTGGTTAAGTCCTTGGCGATCTGGGAATCCAGTTTTGCGCCTCCGCTGCACAGAAGCCGAAGTGAGGAACCAAACCGGCGATGAATTGACGCGAAAAATAGACGCCCAATATTCCAACCGGTATGCGCCCTCATAAACCCTGAGAAGGTAATGAGCATCGTGAGAAGCTTATGAATTAAGGGGGGACGGCGTCCAAGTTCGTCAAAAATCGCACGGCGGATCATGGCAAAGACTTGTGGCACCGCGACAGCTATCGTGATTTTCGTCTCACAAAGGCATTGAACCAAGTCCGGGCCTTTGAGTGATCGGAGGAATGTGATCCTTGCCCCTAACAAGAGGGGGACAAGAAAGGCAACCATAAACGGATAGGCGTGGTGGAGGGGGAGCATTACGAGAAAGTTATCTTCCGGGCCAGCTAATTCCTTTGCCATGATGGCCTTGGCGTTGGCCATGAAGTTCCGGTGCGTGAGCAAGACCCCCTTTGGTTTTTTGGTTGTGCCCGAAGTATAGAGGAGCGAAGCGACGTCGTCTGGTTTCACCGTGTTGGTCACGGCCGGCTTCTTCTTTCCTTGTGCAATGAGATCCTTCATCACAATTTGGTCCATTTCTGTAGCCGGACCGATTCTCAACAGTCTGACGGTATCGGCAAGTTCTTGAACCAAAGGCCAGGTTTGTGTGCTGGCGAAGACGAGCTGACTGTCTGAGGTCCTGATGAAAGAAAGCAGTTGCTCTTTTGGCATTTGAATATCAAGCGGAACAGCTGTGGCACCAATTGTGAGGATGCTGAGGTAGGCGATAACCCATTCCGGGCTATTTTCCGCCACAATGCTGATACGATTTCCGGAACGCAGGCCGAACTCGAAAAGACTGCTGGAGAGGCCGCCTACCTGCTCCAACAGCTCTTCATAGGTGATTTGTCGATACGCCTGGCCTTCTTGAATTTGCATGACGATGCGATTGGCCGCAACAGCCGTAATGGAGCGAAATGCCTCTGGAATAGTATCTGGAAGTTTGTCGGGAGTGAGGAGAAAGCCCTGCATAATCTAAGTCTTGACCTTGAGAGAGACAAGGAGAAGCCAGGACAAGTCTAACCTAATGCGTCAGACGTTCCAAGAACTGATTGAGTAACTAAATTTTTCTTGGCAAGAAAATTGGTTGCATTGGAGAATTTACCATGTTCTGGAATCAGGGGAATGGGGATGGGTGGAGTAAAATAATGAAGAAATCGAGCCTTCGGAACTCCTAACAACTTCTACCAAGTTAAAAATCGAAGTCAAAAAAGTAGCACTTCCATTCTGCAAGGCCATCAGCAGGGAAATGGCAATGAATGACTGGTGCCGACGTGCGAGGAAAGAGGGCTAGGCCACCAACCCCATTCGCTTTCGCAAAAGACCGGTTGGACTGTGGAAATACTACTCCCGCAAGGCCGCATGAGTTGTTTGATCATACGGGGTAAAGTAATTGCCCCGTATTCTTTCGATGTCGTTCCCCTTTAAACAGAAATCCGTGATGATTTAGAATGGACATTGGGCTTTGCAGGCTGAAATGACTCGATTGTGTGCTTTGGCCGTTGCCCGCCGTTTTTTTTCCTTTGAATGTTTCTCCTGTTAAATGAAAGTCTCTTATAAAGCTATCTATTTGCTGCTTCGAGGTGAACCGTCGGGTTACAATACTGATAGGTCTTCTGTCACTGAGGCGCTTCTCTTTTCTGGGCAACTATGGAACGGTTACCTTCTACCCATCGATCCTATTGGCAAGGGTTTCTGAGGCTTC
>JBFJON010000434.1:0-2422 GCA_041617575.1 Nitrospirales bacterium
CCATAAAATAATCGTTCACAGTGATGTGATATGCGAGGACTGATTCCCTGCAATGGGCTGGAGTAGCACAGAGATCGGTGGTTGGGGGACCCAATGGACCTAGAGTCCGAAGCCAAGAGGCAGTCAAAGGGGTCAGTGTCGATTGAGATGCTGCAGTCGACGCTGACCCCTTTTGATTCGGTCGTGGCGTGACAGAAATTCTGACGCGAGATCGGGTGGAATTGAAATCTTACCTCGGAGGATCGTGAACCTCAGGCCTTGGTCAGTTCTCAAGGTTGGACAGTATTCTGTTCATTTTGTCAGTCGGTTTTCCGACGACGGGCGCTCGCCAAGGGAGATCCAATGTCTCGATTCGCCCAATAACGGGCTCTCGTACCTGCTTGAAAGGTAAATACTCTGAGCTGAATTGATCCTGTAGAATTTTTCATGACGCTTGAAACTTAGGCCGCTTTGAACCCGAATTGTTGCTCTGTTTCAAAGAACCTCTGATGCTGCTTAATAATACACCTGAATCTGCGGAGCCTCACCACAAGTACAAGTGGTTGGCTTTGCTTGCGTCTTTTTCCAGCTTTGTGGCCACTTATTGGGCCTGGCCTGAACCAGACGTCAACCAGGCTGTGGTGGCTGCCACTTTAATGGCTGTCATTGTTCTCTGGGTCACGGAGGCTATCCCGTTACATATCTCCGCCATGGCGGGATCCTTCCTTCTCCTTTCGCTGGGAGACTTTTCCGCCGAAGAAATATTTCATCCCTATTTCGATCCGGTGATCGTTTTATTTCTGGGTGGATTTATTCTCGCTCGAGGTTTGCAGAAATATGAGCTCGACTACCGAATGGCTCATGAAATTTTAAGCCGCATGGGTGACAGGCCCTTGGTTTTTTTACTCGGACTCATGCTTGTGACCGCATTCCTGTCGATGTGGATGTCTAACACCGCTTCTGCAGCCATCATGATTCCCATATCCATTATTGTCCTCAAGGAAAACAATTTGTTTCATAAACAATCCCGATTTGCCAAGGGAGCTGTGTTGGCGGTCGCTTACGCTGCCACTATTGGCGGAATCGGTTCCCTGGTGGGCAGTCCGCCAAACGCTATTGCCGCAAAATTCTTGAGCGAAGAAAATATTTCTTTAAGTTTTGTTGAATGGATGTTTAAAGCGCTACCTTTTGTGGTGCTTGCCCTTTTTTTCACCTGGTTCCTGTTGTTTTTATTTAACAGACCCGAGATTGAAAAAATTCAGTTTACCTACAAGGCCGGGCGTCTCAATCGTTCACAAAAACTGGTGCTTGCTGTTTTTTTCATCACCGCGATTGGCTGGCTCACGACCACAATTACAGGTCTTTCCTCCTCTACTGTGGCCCTCATACCGGTGATTAGTTTGTTTTCCCTGGGCCTACTGGATGGAACCGATCTTGGAAAAATTTCTTGGTCCACGCTGCTGTTATTCGGCGGGGGTTTGAGCCTGGGATCTGCTGTCAACCAGGTCGGTATTGACGCCTGGCTGGCCTCCTTGGTGCAAGACGAGATTATCGATATTCCCTTATTTGTATCTTTGTTGATTCTGGTTTTTTTGGGCATTCTCGTGACGATGATGGCCAGCAATACCGCGTCCGCGGTCATACTGATTCCATTGATGCTACCGCTTTCCAACAGCATGGGGATGGATATGAAATCCATGGCTTTACTCATTGCCATAGGTGTATCCCTGGACTTCATGATGCCGGTGGGAACTCCGCCAAGCGCTATTGCCTATTCCACGGGAGTAGTCAATGTCCGCGAAATGATCAAGAATGGATTTATGGTCAATATTGGAACCGGACTTATTTTGGTGGTGTTGTATTACTACTTTTATTTATAGGATCTTCCGTACCTGGGGCCAGTCCAATCTGCCAGAAGCGGACGCTTATGCTCAACAGATTGAGAAGCAGGCTAGATCAATCCGGCTCGATCATTGCGTAAATATCGATTTCGATACACATACCTTCGTAGGCGAGAACCGGAAGCGGGATGCCGGTGGTTGCAGGTCCGGGGTCCTCGAAGTAAGAGGATCTGATCGGTAAATTGTTATTCAGCGCCTCCGCGCCGCAGGCCCCTTTATAAACCGCCATAACTTTGCAGACATCCGCAAAATCAGCACCCAGTTCATTGAGAATCGTTTTAATGTGCGCCATGGCCTGATGAGTCTGCGCGGTGAGATCTTCGGGATAGACGGCCTGCCCCTTTTTGTCTAGCGACACCTGGCCACCGAGGAAAATCATATTGTCGCACTTCAGTCCGTGTTTATAGGGCAGATGAACGTGCCAGTCCCAGAGCGACTCCGGCCACACGTGTCGCCGGGGTAATCGCTCGCCGTTTTCGCCGATCATTGCGATTACCGTAATACGCACCAGCTCGTCGGGGTTGGCATGCAGCGGTATGGGA
>JBFJON010000435.1:0-2422 GCA_041617575.1 Nitrospirales bacterium
AATGGAAAAATGGGGGTTGACCTCCGGCTCGGCAACCCTCCAGAGCTGATGGGTTCGTCGCTCCTGAAAGGTTGCTGGAGTTATTGATACCTTTGTTTATGGACCCATAAGAGCTGGAAGCCGAATAGAAATCGATCGGTAATTCTTGCTGTAAATTGTGCGGAGGGAATATGAAAACGCTAACTATCGGAAGGTCTATATTCGCCAGCAGCCTGTCTGGTTCAACCGTGCTGTTTGTGTTACTCTTATTTGCCATGACTCAGATCGCTCATGGCGCGGGTGCGTCCAGCCGGCCCGGCACCACTTCGGAGTCGGCAGCCCAAAAGCGCGCACAGGCCGATGTGTACTTTAAGCAGGGTGAAGCGCTTCAGGAAATGAAAAAATACCCGGAGGCCTCTCAGAAATACGAAAAGGCTGTCAAGATCGATGCCAAATATGCGGAGGCCTGGAGTAATCTTGGATTCACTTATCGCAAGCAGGGACAGTTTGACAAAGCGGTGCAGACCTATAAGAAAGCCATCAAGCTGAAACCCGATCTGGCCGAAGCCCATGAATATCTCGGGGAGGCGTACGCCGAAATGGGGAAATTCGACCTGGCTGAAAAAGAGTTGCAGATCTTGCGAGAGCTCGGGTCGGATGAGGCAGATGAATTGGAAGAATTCATCAAAAAAATGAAAGCGAAAAGTTGATTAACGCATTTTTTTGGAATTCATCGCCAATTGAAAGCCCAGGGAGGAACGAATGCCGATTGCCGACAGAATGATCAAAATGGTTGAAGGGATGGAAATGGTTAAAAAGATGTTCGAGGAAGGTGCCCGGCTCAGAGCCGAACACGGACCCGAAAATGTCTTTGATTTTTCGCTGGGCAATCCGGATGTCCCGCCGCCGCCCGAGTTTAACCAGGTGCTCAGGGAGCTCGTCAACAGTGACGACCTGGGGCACGGCTACACGCCCAACCCGGGGCATCCCCAGGTCCGCCAGGCCGTGGCCGAATATCTTAGCAATGAACACGGCGTCGGATTGACATCGGACTTGATCCTAATGACCGCAGGGGCCGCCGGCGCCTTAAATTCAGCCATTGGCGCGCTGGTCAATCCCGGTGAAGAAATTCTGGTCTTTCCTTTACGCCTTGAAACAGGCTACCATCAAGGGTGTCAGATACGAACGCTTATTGGCAGGTGTACGACAGATGATAAGCTTATTGTCAAAAGCGTAGCTTTTAGTGCCAGTGAAATGGTTTTGCTTGAAGATATCAGCAAATACTATGCGTTTAAAGCAACTCTCGAAAGATACAAAAAAGAGAAAGATGGGAGTTCTCTTGGGTTCAGTTTACCTCAGAAACTCGAGGGGCTATCCAAAGAGGAGTATGACGAGGCTTTTGCAGAGGAAGAAGAGAACACTGTTACACATACAGCCAATGGGGTTGCGCTAGACTATTTCACTCTTAACTGGATTGCCGATCTAGATTGCGACAGATGCGCGTCACCAATGGTTATGAGTCCTCCACAAGATTGGTTCATCAAGAGAAACAAAACAGATATAACAAAGATGTTGTGTGGTGGATGTTATTCAAAGGCCATTGATGAAGGCCGCAAGAAGGCAGAACAGTTTAAAAATCAAGGAGTTACCAAATGACATGG
The DNA here is from genome assembly GCA_041617575.1 of Nitrospirales bacterium. GTDB lineage: Bacteria > Nitrospirota > Nitrospiria > Nitrospirales > UBA8639 > Nitrospira_E. Next base: position 1,641 of record JBFJON010000435.1, read on the forward strand.
CACGTCTATGCCGCCGACGTTGGGTGGATTAGCGCGAAGCGTTTGCGCGATGCCCTTCAAGAGCGCCTTGGTGAGAAGGTCTGGTTGATTGGAAATTCACAGAGTAATTTAGTGAAACAAGGGGATACTGTTGTAGTGTGGGGTAAGTCTAAGGAACCTTCTTTCCGTCCACTTGTCAAACGCTTCTTCAACGATCCTGCCCTTATCAGGGCTAATAAGGATAAGTTAAGTCAATATGAGAAATTTAGGCAGTACCAAGTGTTATGTCCGCCTTATACCGGGGATGTTTCAATGGTTACACAATGGCTCAGCGAAGGGAGCATTGTATTGGCCCGACAAACGGACAACACGCACGACGGGGAGGGTATCACTGTCGTCAGACAAGCTTCTAAGATCCCTCCTGCTAAGTTCTATACCCTGTACATCAAGAAGTACCTGGAGTATAGGGTCACCGTTTTTGGTGGCAGAGTCATCGACTACCAGCAGAAGAAGCGAGAAAACGGAAGTAATCAAACCGCCGATCAAGCGCTTATCCGTACAGGACCGAATGGATTTGTATTCTGCCGCAATGACATTGTACGACCACAACCCGAGACTTGCGAAAACTCTGTTCGAGCTGTTAAAGCATTATCTTTAGACTTTGGCGGAGTAGATATTGTCGAAGGACACGACGGTCGATCATACGTGCTCGAGGTCAACAAGGCTCCGGAAATATTCCAAATAGGGGCGAGCCGTTACGCGGAGGCTTTTCTTAATGGCTAAACCAGTGGTTAAAGCACATT
>JBFJON010000436.1:0-2417 GCA_041617575.1 Nitrospirales bacterium
GTTCCACGTTTGAACCATCCCACACAGCAAACGCCACCGGCAAGCTCGATCCCTCCTGAAATTGCACATCGTTCGGATCATCTGTTGCCAAGCTCCGCTTCATTACCACGCGCCAGGTTGGGCCGCTGCAGCAGCCTCCCTTTAATGCACCATAGGGTTCCCATAATCCATTACCCACGACGTCCTGTGAAGCTTGCGTGGTCAATGTGCTGAACCCATTGGCATTTAAATCTTCCACAGAACCTACTCGCATGTCGGGATCTGACATAATGTTGCCCGACCAAATCCCTTCATTAAAGGGGCCGAGGCTCCTCCCAATTCTATCGGGATAGGTGACGCCTCCTGCCGGTTCTTCATAGTAATAGTCCCAGGCAATCGAAGGATATTGGTTGTCCACATCCCACATGCCGGCCACGCCTCGCCCCAAGTCTTTTTGCCATTCAGCATTCCACCGCCAAATATTCACGGTTCCGCCAGATTGGCCCATACATTGGAACGGTGGGGCTCCCGCTTTCTGCACAGGGAATTGCACTGCCACTTGATCCCGGAAATCTTGGGGACCAATGGTGGTGTTGTTCAAGGTCTGATCACCCCAGTTTGCCCATACGCCAATCTCTTTGCCGTTGGTGGCCATTTTGATCATGACGGTTTTGACGGAGATGTTGGGGTGCATGGGAGTGGTGATCGTTTGGCCACTTAAAGGAGCCACGATCCCTGGAACTGACTCCCACACAGGATTGGCGGCATCCATGGGAATTGGGCCGGAAATTTTGCCAACCGGAATGGTGACCGGTTGGGAGACGGCCAGTGGAATCTGCCCAAGCGCGGCCAGAAGGCCCCCAATCATCGTGAATGTCAGGAACCCAATTTTGAGCAGTGAAGATCTTGGAATTTTGAACTTCATTGGTAGCCTCCTCTAATAATGAAGGTAACAACCCGAAATATGGTACTAAAGTAGTATCCCCCGCATTCCCGGAAGAATTCAAATGAATAATGTGAGAACCTTAGACAGATCATTGTAAATATTCATACCCGCTGTAGGCCGTGATCTGGGCGATTAAGAAGCATTCTCTAACGAAGGAACACACTTTTATTATCTTAGGCTGCTTGGCTGGAACTGTAGAATGCTGATCGTCGAAACACGATATAACCTCCGAATACAAGACTGACCACAATCATAGTGGTGCGGGTGGAATGAAACCCCTCAATCATTTGGGTGACCACTTCGCTTAAACACCCTAACCCTAAATAGACCAGGTAGCCATAAAATGCCCAGCGCCGCTGCCTCCAAAACCCGTAACCGAGTACCCAGTGAATGACGGGATGTTGATACTTGGCAAATTCTCCGGTCAAACCTTCGAATGTGGTACCAAACACTTTCAGGGCATAATTGGGATAGGCTGAAATCCACACGAGGTCAAACACGCCCGCCACAACCAGCAATATTCCAAATATACGGACATCCCATCCGTATTTCCAGAATGAACTGTTCAATGTTTAGAGTTCGCCCTAACCGCGTGGTTCTGCATGAGGGGACGGGCTTTATAATGAGGGCCATGAAGATGGGCTACCTAAAGCGTCGTTTAGGTAGCCCAAGGGAACGAATGAATGATTTACGAATTCTGTAAGGCTTTTTCGATATCACCCACTATTTGCGGGGTGAGTGGCTTTTGTCCCGGAGCGTAACGGGCGATGACTTCCCCCTGCTGATTCACGAGAAATTTTTGGAAATTCCACTTGATTTCGCCTTTAAAAGGCGTTTCCTCTGTCAGATAACGATAGAGGGGATGTTTCTGATCCCCCAAAACGGTAATCTTACTGAATAGGGGAAACTCCAGAGAATATTTGGTGTAGCAGAACTCAGCTATCTCTTTGTTGTCTCCAGGTTCTTGTTTGCCAAAATCGTTAGCCGGGAAGGCCAAAATGGTAAATCCTTGATCCCGGTAACGTTCATAGAGCGTCTGGAGGCCTTCGTACTGCGGAGTGTTCCCACAAAAACTCGCGGTGTTCACAATCATCATCACCTTCCCTTTGAACTCACGTAAGGCGCGAGGCTTTCCGTCGATATCATCCATCGTGAAATCGTAAATCGGTGTGGCTTGTATTTTTTGATCCACATTCCCTGGGGAAGCTGAATTAACCAGGACAATTGGGTGCTGAGTAAGAGGCATTTCCCCGAAAGAGTCACAGGTGAAGCCGAAGAGGGCAATGGCCGACAGACTCAGCAACACCGGTTGGCGAGCAATAGTCGGAAATCTAAACATGTTGGATCCTCCAATGAATGAAATGAACTTAATCCTTGTGGCTCTCTAGTGTAATATCCTTGCTGATTTAAGAGCAAATAAAGAAAGTGGTATTACTTAGGCCTGAAGTTGGAGCCCGCATTCTCAGTGCATTTACCAGGAGTTAAGCAAAGA
>JBFJON010000437.1:0-2404 GCA_041617575.1 Nitrospirales bacterium
TGGGTGTGTGAGTACGGAAAAATACGAGGCAGAGAAAGCTCGGGCATTAAATTTCCAAAGGCTACTGGCCCAAGAAGAAAAAAGAACGGGGGAACTTAATGTCAAGTATCAAGATACTCAACGCCAACTTGCATCCCTTGAATCCCAAGGGCGGGATCTGAATGCCGAACTCGAAGCGCTACGTGAACAACTCAATCGTTCCCATGAAGAACTGTCCAGAGTCCGTGGCGGAGGGATGGCGAAGAGCGATGATCTTAAACTGTCCGAACCATCGATCTCAGAATTCGGATTGGATGACCTGGACTTTAAAGATTCAGATCTAGCCAAACTCGATTCGGATTTAGATCTTGGCAATAATGACGTCCCACTAGAATCCATGGCTGAATCGACCAGCATGGCCATGGGCGGGGGAGGTTCCCATACTGTCGCCAAAGGAGACACACTCTATCGTCTTTCCAAACAATATGGCGTGACTGTCGATGACCTGAAAGCCTGGAACAATTTGACTGACAACACCATCCACGTAGGCCAACAAATCGTCGTCAGTAAGTAGTCATTACTTTTCGAATCTCTGCATACAGCAAAGGCGAGGGTCCGTGGGGAATATCCCCTCCGGGTTCTCGCCTTTTTTCTTGAGTTCTTCATCCCAACCCATCTCCTGTTCGTTGACACCCCATAGGGCGTATGCTACCGTCGAAAGCATGAAAAATGCTTATTATTCAGTGGGTTTTGACGAATTTTGCACTTTGGCCAACCAAGGAAATTTGGTCCCCATCTACCGAGAAATTCTGGCAGATTTTGATACTCCGGTTTCCGCTTTTTCTAAGATCAATACGGGTTCACACGCCTTTTTATTTGAAAGTATTGAAGGAGGAGAAAATTGGGCGCGGTATTCTTTCCTGGGGAGTCAGCCTTCTGTCGTGTTTTGGGAACACCATGGAGAAGTCATCACAAAAAAAGGCCGCAAACAAACTCGGGTCCCGCTGAAAGGCAATCCGTTAGATCATATTCAGGAAGCCATGGCCGCCTATCGGCCCGTTGCCGTTCCTGGGTTACCACGATTTGTGGGAGGAGCAGTCGGGTTTTTAGCCTATGATATCGTGCGCTCATTTGAACCGATCCCCCCCTATCCTAAGGCAGAGCTAAAGACACCGCTTTTTGCGTTTTGTATTACCGACACGCTCCTTATTTTTGACAATATCGCGCATACGATCAAAGTCGTGGCCAATGCCCATATTGTTTCGACGAAAAAGGCGGAACTTCGTCGCACGTATCAAAAGGCCATTCGACACATAGATTTAATTATTGCCAAGTTGCATAAATCTCGGCGCAAGCCTTGGTCTTCCAAACGCCGAACGCCTCTCAAGTTTCAATCAAATATGACTTCCTCCGAATTTGAAAAAATGGTACTTCGAACAAAAGAATATATTCAAGCGGGCGACATTATTCAAGGCGTGATGTCTCAACGGTGGCATACCAGGATTGGGACGCATCCCTTCGAAATTTATCGGGCCTTGCGTGTCATCAACCCTTCACCCTATATGTTTTACCTACGTCTTGCCGGAACGGAGCTGATTGGTGCGTCGCCAGAAGTATTAGTTCGCTGCGAGGATGGCAAAATCGTGGTTCGACCCATTGCCGGAACTCGACCACGTGGACGAACCTCAGAAGAGGATCAAAAAATGGAAGCAGATCTTCTTGCCGACCAAAAAGAATTGGCCGAACATGTGATGCTGGTAGATCTGGGTCGCAATGACGTGGGGCGTGTAGCAAAAACGGGAACGGTTAACCTTGAACGTTTTATGAGCGTTGAACGCTATTCGCATGTGATGCATATCGTCTCGCAAGTCACAGGTGAATTAGATCCCAACTATTCCGCCTATGACGTGATGAAGGCCTGTTTCCCGGCAGGGACTCTGTCCGGGGCACCTAAAATCCGGGCCATGCAAATCATTGAGGAATTAGAACCGACTCGTCGTGGACCCTATGGTGGCGCTGTCGGATATTTCAGTTTTTCGGGAAATATGGATACCTGCATCAATATCCGAACGGTCGTTGTCCAAGGGAACAAGGCCTACATTCAAGCCGGGGCAGGAATAGTGGCGGATTCCGATCCAACGCGAGAATACGAAGAAACACAAAACAAAGCTGGGGCCATGATGCGAGCCCTAGAAATGGCCGAACGCGGATTAGAGTAGATCCCGTGGGTAGTAAGGAGAGATGAAAAGCCCTGGCCTGAAAGGTTCATAATCCTCGACTAATTATTGACACCTTACTTTTGCCTCCTCACTATTTTTTATGATTGTAGTCATCGATAATTACGACTCCTTCACCTATAACCTCGTGCAATATCTGGGGGAGCTGGGAGCTGAAGTTCAGGTTATTCGGAATGACAAGCTCACCA
>JBFJON010000438.1:0-2383 GCA_041617575.1 Nitrospirales bacterium
AAGGGATTGTTGGGAACGCTTTGGGCGATGCGTTCTAATTCTGTAATCGCTAAATCTCCATTCCCCAAGCGAGTTAGGACACTCCATTTGGCCCATCGAACAGCCAAGGACTCTGGGGCTTCATTGAGTATGGTCTCATAGTCATCTAACGCTTCCTGATTGCGACGGGTAGTGGTCAGGATATCTCCGCGTAATTTTCTGAGGGCGAGAGAATGGGGATGCTCAAGAAGCCCCTCTTCCAAAATATCCAAGGCATGGGGAGAGGATCCAGCAATCCACGCTTCTCTCGCATGATTGGCCACGTCACCTTCTGAATCTACTGCATGATCTTTCGCGAAGATAAAAGTTTCATGAGCTATCATCAGAACTGTCACGGCACTGACTATCCTTACTAATTTTCTGAAATAACTGAGCCCGAATTGATGTGCTTGAATGTGATAAAACAACGTCATAGACCGTAAGTAAAGGGGGTATGCACGAACCACATTATTGGATGAAGCTTGAAGAATAAGGCTTATAAGAAATGATGGAAACCAAGTCCATCCTGCCTCTTCATGACCTATCCCAGTATAACATAGAGAAGCAATTGAACGTCGTCGAGAAAAATAAACAAGGACCAGAGCTATAAGGGGAATCCACTGGTATATGTGATTGAGGTCTGCCTGAGCGGAACAGGGTATCAAGAAATAGCGCGGATATCCTTGCTGTTCACTGGACACCATAGATTTAAGCCCTCTTCCAAGAATGTTATATGAAGTCGGGGAGGAAATAATAATCAAAAACAATGAGGTAGCATATTATAGTGTGTACCCCATGAGAAACGGGAAATAACGGAAGTGATTTATCATTGAACTGAGCGATTTCCATACAACTGGCTTCGCCCCTTCTTCATCCATACAGGAAATTCGGATCTATCCGATAGGATGAGATGTTGGAGGATGAAATGCGAAATATCTGTGCGTTTGGATGTGTTGGTCTCTTTCTACTCTTTGGCGGATGCGCGACTCATTCTGCCACCAATGATGAGCAGGTGGATCTCTATCTCAGTACCTTGGATGATAAGCATTTCGTCTGGTGCAAATTAGATCTGGAGCAATGTCGAAAAGATTTTGAGGAATGGAGGCTTACGGCCCGAGGTCGAGTGATAATGAAGGAATTCGAAAAAGAGGACACCGGTCAAACCTACAATACTCACCATTTGCCGAATGTCTTTCGTACGCGTTTTGTGGATGAAGCCCAGTTAGTAGATGGGATGGTGGGCGAACAAGGTAAGAGGAAGGGCGTAGGTCAGGACTCTGAAAAATTTGGAAGGTCGATTCCGTCTAACGATGAGAACGAAGATTTAATAGAAGAAGGAATTAGGCTGACTCCCAGAATGTATGGCCCTGATTCTTAGCCTGATAACCTGGAGGGATTGATCAGAAGACCGATCATCTGACTCAAAGAATTAACCCTTCCTTGCGAAGCAGGAGCAATACCTCTAAAATTTTCCCAATAATGACACTTAATTCTTGAACTCCTCACCGTATTCCATTTGATCTCATGCCCAGCTCAGCTTCTCGCCGTGGCGAAATTTTCCTGCATAGGGGAGACCTGACTCAGGCTCGCGTTTGGTACGACAAGGCTGTCACCGAAACCAGAGAACTGGAATCTCCCAAAGCCTTGTCTGACGCCCTAGGAAACCTGGGCAATGTGTGTGCTTTATTGGAAGACTTCAATCAGGCCGAAGCTTGTTATCGAGAGGTCCTGGATATTCAACGTGCCTTAAAAGAGGGAGATGCCATTGGCGAAACGCTGGTCAATTTGGGCAACATCAAAATTGACACCGGTCAACCGGAGAAGGCCCGTGCGTTTTACCTTGAAGCTCTGGATGTCTTAAAACCCCTCGAGAATGATCGGGCGCTGGGTATTCTCTACAGCAATCTCGCACTTCAAGAATTTCAATTACACAACCCAGAGGCAGCCATTGATGCGTTTCACGCGGCCCTTGAATATCATCGCAAAGTGGGCAATGAGGATGGCTTGGCTTCGACCTATGGGCAACTCGGGAAAATATTCCACCTGACGGGCAATCCCCGAAAAGCCGAAGCGTGTTTAAATAATGCGACCGAACATTTCATCAAGTTAGGCAATGGTCCGGGAGAAGCGGGTGCCCTGCGCTTGCTAGCTGATGTCTACCTGGAACGGGGGGATCGAATCTCCGAACTTCGTTGTCTGGAACGCGTCGTTCAGATTGACCAGACGTATCGATTACCTCAATACGAAGAAGATCGTCAACGATGTGCAAAATTGCGCCAGTCGTCATAAGCATGCTCAACGAAACCAAGGGCAAGATCAAGCATCATCTGGAAATTAGGAAAGGGAATGGAGGTAGCGAAAAGCC
>JBFJON010000439.1:0-2381 GCA_041617575.1 Nitrospirales bacterium
CGACCTTTGAGTAATTTTCGATCCGTGAAATGTCCAAGAGGCACACTGTCATCTGGATATGGCACCATTTTAATCGTCTCTTCTGTTAAGGGAGTCCCCCAAGGAATATCACCACTGGCTACGGCCACATTCACACCCTCGATTACTACCTCAGCTACTTCAGTTTCGGTGACCCGTTGTCCCTGCAGCCATTGATACACCAGAACCGTCGTAACTAATGCGATACCGATTGCGACCCCTAAAAACACTAACGGTCGTTTTTGTCCCATTACACTTCCTCCCCTATCTAACCAAATCTAACTAACGTTTTTTCCGCGCTCGTTCATGAAAATGACTTCAACCATACATCAATAAAGAAGACGATCTAGTATAAATATCGGATGAGAAGACACATTCTTTAGGGTTCACGACCAAGAAGCCTAAAAATCTTTCCCCTACCAACCAGAAAACCCAAAGTAAGCATTACAACAGTCCATAGAGAGACAGGGTTTGAGCGATGACCGTCCCTAGGCCCAACACAAGCGCATAACGAAGCTTGGGTTCCTTTTGATCTGGTTGACCGGCCATCATGACCGTCTTCGACCATCGCAAAGTATTCAGCAACAGGATAATTCGGTCCCAGGTATAGCGAAGACCCCCTTGAGAAAACAGCATGGCCACGCTATACAATCCCCCCAAGATGCCAGCAAACCCAAACACGTACACCACAAGATACGGGCCCAAAACGGCACCGATTGCCGCTAACAATTTGACATCACCAGCGCCCATCCCTCCTTTAATATAGAAAAAGATCAGGCAGAGGATACCAACCGCCAGACCTTCCACACTCAATATCAGTCCATTGAAGCCTTGATGCCATCCATGAACCGCCATCCCAAATCCTGCTAACGAAAACGTGAGCCAGTTGGGGATACGGCTTTCACGAATATCCATTACCGCCGCCAGAGTAAGGGCAATCGCTAAACCAATAAGCAGAACAAAGGAGACCATAAAAATTCGTAATTCCTAAGGTGGAAAACCTACGTTCGTTTATCCCAACCAGGCATGTTTAACGAAGATGCCGGGGAACTGTCCTCAGAGAAAGTACCCTATGAACATGAAAGTTGTTTTTCGGTCAATGGCTTAGCGTTCTTAAGAGGACACGTCTCTCCTACAGGAAAAATTTCTCTAGCAGCGACGAAACTTTTTCAATAAGAGAAGCTGGTGCAGGAAGTATAGGAGAGAATTAGGATCAACGATAAAACCCCTGAGTAAGTCATTGAATCGACTCGCCCAGGGGCCTTAACTCACAGCAGTAATACCGATGAGGCGATTAAATTTCCAATAGGGCTGACTCTTATGACACCAGTCTTGCATAAGTTGATAACGGCTGAAGGGGTCCGGCACCGCCACCACCCGTTTGATTAGGATCAGGGGCTCCATCAAAATACGCATCACATTTCACTTCGGCTTGGATATCTTTCTTTTTCACTTGAGTAACCGTGGCTATAGCATAGCCAACAATTATAATATCCCCACTCGGGTTATCACATGATGTTGGCGAACTAGCTTGGTAGACTGGAAGATTGATATCCCACTCCCATCGCCCATTGTTCCATTGTTTCTTGGAATTCCACAGATCGATTAAATTGTCAAACGCCGAGGCCACTTCTCCCCCTGTAAAATTCCATGGATCCACTCCAGGAGTGAAGCCGGGGGCCGTATAACTCCCATCTTGTAATCCATCAACGGTGTCTCGAAGCGTGCTGGCATTGGCATTACCTTGGTCAAACACATGCCAACCAGCACAACCGTCTGGACCAGTCGGAGAAAACTGAATGCCATCATTGCAATTCGCCGTATTATTAAACCAGTTGCTGGATATCGCAAACGGGACATCAGCCACCCCTGGAGGCACCGGTCCGCCTGAGGTCCCGAGCGCGGCGGTAGAAGTTGTCGCAATATTCATGGTGTTCACACCTAACACGCCGGCAAAAAATGTCGTGATCGGGCCATTTGCCCCTCCATCACGTCTGGCTGTGACGCGAATGGCATTCGGTCGTGTCACCGTTGGGGTAAAAGTACGGGCTGTGAAATCCCAGGTTCCAAATTGAATGTCTGCTTGGCTGAGGGCAAGGTTAGCCACATCCGAGGCTTTATTGGCAAAAGCTGCAGCCGTGGCTTGCCCGGTAATTACTGCCTGTTCGGAACTGGTAAGATCACGACCCAGGTCTTGTTGGTCGGCAATCGGCAAGGCCAGGTAGGTCACTCCCATTTGACGCGTGGAGGCCAACGCCGCTGCATCCGCGGCATTCTGCAATTCATTCTGCGTAACCAGCGCATGACCCACATCAACCGCAAGAGCAGTTATCCCGACTAGGATTGTTCCCAGCATTGCCATA
>JBFJON010000440.1:0-2375 GCA_041617575.1 Nitrospirales bacterium
AATTTCTCCGGTCACAAGCTTTGCAATTCCTTTGACCGTGAGTTCGCACCAATCCCAGGTCGCTACTAAGCCGACCCATGGAGCGAGATACCATGAAGAACTTCTTAGTACTGTTCCTCTGCCTGAGATTTGAATCCCAATTCGTCCAATAGACAGGGTTTCCCCATCAGGGCTAGTAGCGGTGTGGGTTTCTGGTGTAATCGAAACGGTCAGAGACGCTCCTTTCCGGTCAATCTTCATCTCGAGTGGAATCCCCGCACTTTTGCGAACAATTTCCGTCATCTGAGACCACGTGACAATGGGCGTCTCATTAATTTGAACAATTCGGTCATCGGGTTGGAGCCCGGAGGCCATGGCAGGGGTATTGGGCATGATCTTTCCGACAACAGGTGCATGATCTTCAATGCCGAGTAAATAAATAGGAGGATCTTCTGGGTTATCCTTATTGACCTGAGTGGTCGGTGTGACAATGAAAGTTTTAGAACTATCGTCCCGAAGGACATCTAGTGTGACAGGGCGGCCATGGGTTTTATTGAGAATTTGATACAGTTCGCCCAAGGTTGAAATCTCTTCTTCATTGGCCCGGGTAATACGGTCGCCCAGTTCCAAGCCGGAGAGTGCCGCAGGGGATTCAGGCGTAATGGCTTCGACAATCGGGAGCATATTGTCAAGGTTGGGGACAAAGAGGGGCGACCCCATGGCCAACATGCCTGTAAAAATCAAATAGCTAAGAATGAAGTTGAATCCGGGACCTGCTGCCACAATGAGCATTTTGTGAGGAAGGGATTGGTGAATGAAGGCTTCCTTTTGATTATCCGCAGAAATCGTTTCCGATCCTTCTTCACCAAATAATTTGACGTACCCTCCGAGAGGAATCGCCGACACGACATATTCCGTGTCGCCGACTTGGCGTCCTATGACTCGTGGGCCAAACCCGATGGAAAACTTCAGAACTTTGACGCCAACCCACCGAGCGGCGAGATAATGCCCGTACTCATGAAACGTGACCAGCACGCCAAGCACGATTAAAAACCACCACAGTTTTTGTCCAAAGATGAATATGGCGTCTGGGGAGAAAAGGGACAAGCTATTCATAAATGTTCAGATTGCAAATGTAGTTGCTATACCGGTGCCACACAGGTTTTCATGATCTGTTCGGCAGTTCGGCGAGCCCATTGGTCTACGTCTAAGACGTCTTCAATCGATGATAATGGAGTTGGACAATATGCAGCCATGGTTTCTTGAATAACTTTCGGAATATCTAAAAAGGCGATCTGGTTATTCAGGAATGCGTGGACTGCCACTTCATTGGCCGCATTGAGTGTCGCTGGGAGTCCTGCTCCTCCGGCCAAGGCCTCATAGGCCAATTGCAGACAAGGAAACTTTTCGGCATCTGGAGGGAAAAACGTTAGTTTCCCTATTTTTCCTAAATCCAACAATGGCGGGTGGAGCGGGACGCGTTCAGGGTAGTTCATGGCGTATGAAATGGGTGTACGCATATCTGGATGCCCCATTTGCGAGATCACAGATCCATCACAATATTCTACCAAAGAATGAATGATGCTTTCTCGATGAATGACAACATCGATCTGCGGAGCAGGGAGATCAAAAAGCCATCGGGCTTCTATGACTTCAAGCCCTTTATTCATGAGGGTCGCGGAATCGGTCGTAATTTTGGCCCCCATTTTCCAATTTGGATGTTTGAGGGCTTGCGTGGGAGTGACATGCTCAAGATCGGTTGCAGGCCAGTCCCAAAATGGCCCACCTGAAGCGGTAAGGACAACGCGCCGAATATCCACTTTGCGATGACCTTCCATGGATTGAAAGATCGCGCTATGCTCGCTATCGACGGGGAAGATGGTGACGCCATGGTTAAGAGCTTCCTGTTGCATAAGTTCCCCGGCCATCACCATCGGTTCCTTATTGGCTAACGCCACTTGCCTGCCGGCTTGAATAGCCGAAAGAGTCGGTTTGAGACCGGCACCACCGACAATAGCGGAAATCACCAAATCACATTCTGGAAAACTAGCTAACTCACAGAGCCCGGGCTCTCCATTAAGCACTTCGACTTGAGCGTGGCCCACGCGAGCACGTAATCGCTTGGCAGCATCTGGGCAGGACAGCGCCACAACATTTGGCTGAAAGGTTCGAATCTGGTCTTCCAATAGTTGATCATTAGAGCCAGCCGCTAAACCAACGATCTGAAAACGATCTGGAAATCTTGAAACAATGTCCAGCGTACTGGCTCCAATGGAGCCGGTCGATCCTAAAATGACGATACGTTTCACGAAATGGATTTCCTTTTCCTTTGAGTTGATCTGATATTAAGAGGATAAAGAAAACATGACATAGTAATACATCGCAGGTCCAGTGAA
>JBFJON010000441.1:0-2371 GCA_041617575.1 Nitrospirales bacterium
CGATGGGCGAGGGTTTGGGGTTGTGGCTGAGGAAATTCACAAATTGGTTGAACAGACGACCAAGGCAACCGAAGGGATGCGTGATATGGTTCGACAAATTCAGCAGGATATCAAGAGTGCGGTGTCTTCCAGGGATCAAGACACGAACAAGTTTTGCCAAGGTGTGGAACAGGCGAATAAGACTGGAGAGGCCCTTTCCAAAATTCAAACCATGGCCAATGAAATGGCTGTGATGATCCAACAAATCGCCGTTGCGGCTGAAGAGCAGTCGAACGCCACACTGCAAATAGCAGTCGACTTGGAGGCCATGACCCAAACGACTCGACAAACGATCAGTGGTGTTGCTGAATCGGCCCAATCCTGTCATCAACTCATTACTTTAGCGAATGATCTGCAGAAAACGGTTAGTGCGTTTAAAGTGTGACGGAATGAGGCAAGGAATAACCCCATCCCTATACCCTGGATTTCCTGGCATCTTCTAAATCATGAGAACCATGAGTCAGATTCCTTAAGAGATGGTGGAGTTTCAGGCGAAGTAGATGAAGGAGGTAGAAGTTGATTTTTTTGATTCACGGCCTTTTCCAGCAAACCGACCGAATCTTTCAACAAATCCGCCGCACAGGTCAAGGTGACATGCAGTTGTTTCCATGCGTCATCCCAACGTTCTTCACGTTGGAGGTCCTGAAAACGTTGATGCTGTTCCTGGAGAATGGCTTTTTTCGCATCAAGCATCAATCGGTCAGCTTGGGCACTGGCTGGTCTATCCATAATAAGTATCCTTTATGAAAATAAAAATACGAATAATATTCTCACCCTATCAGAGTGGAGATTGGGGTCACAAGGATTCAATCTTTGGATTTGATCGAGAATCAGTGGAGTTTTGTGAGGTTGGTGCCATTTTGTGCGGTTCCAAGATGATATCAATAACCATTGATGCGCTCCAATGAGCAAAAACGGTCAGCCCATTCGAGTTCTGGTGGTTGATTATTCGGTGCTTATACGCAACAGGCTTTCCATGATGCTTATAAAATTTTCAGACCTGCAAGTGGTGGGGTCAGCCATGAATATACACGATGCCATTGAACAAGCAAATGCTCTCCGACGGATGCGATGACGCCGGATATTGAGATGCCAAGCATGAATGGGTTTGGAAGTATTGGATCATATGAGGGACCATCACCCACTTCCCATCATTAATAGTAGGTGCCCTCACGGAGGAAGGAACTGAAGTCATGCTTCAAGTGCTTGCACGAAGAGCAGTTAATTTTATTGAATTTGAAATTGTTATTTGGTAGGGGGGCCGTCCGTTAAGGAGAACGCTGTAGAATGGACATTTTATCGGTACTAGGTATTTTACTCTCTGTTGCTGCCATCGTTGGGGGGCAACATTTAGAGGGTGGCCACTTGAGTTCGATTATTCAAGGGACCGCGTTTCTCATTGTCATGGGAGGAACCTTGGGAGCGGTGATGCTTCAATTTCCTCTTTCCATTTTCATGAAAGCCATGGGTAGCCTGGGTATGATCTTTGGAAATGTGAATGTGGATATGAAAGGGGTAATTACTCAGGTTGTGGAGTTATCCAACGTGAGTCGCAAACAGGGTCTTTTGGCATTAGAAGGACAGATGAAGAATATTACTGATCCTTTTATGGCGAAAGGTGTCCAACTTGTAGTGGATGGGACTGAGCCCCCCAAGATCCGAGAAATTCTTGAGGTTGAAGTTGGAGTGATTGAAGATGAATACACGTCCTATGCGAAAGTTTTCGAGGCGTTTGGAGGCTATGCCCCATGCGTGGGGATCATTGGCGCGGTGTTGGGTTTGATTCATGTGATGGAAAATCTTGCTGACCCCTCTGCGCTAGGCAGTGGAATTGCGGTGGCGTTTGTGGCAACGGTGTATGGGGTGGGGATGGCCAATCTTTTGTTTTTGCCAATGGGGAGTAAAATTAAGATAAAGGCAAAAGACTTGATTGCAGGGAAACTGATGGTGGTTGAAGGGCTCTTGAGTGTGGCTCAAGGAGAGAATCCCCGCATGATTGAAGAAAAGTTGAGCGGGTTTTTGCCGAGTTCGGAAAAAAAGAAGTAGCCAGCCAATTACGGTTGGTAGTGTTGTTGGGTAAACTCATGAAGAAAAAACATGAAGAACATGAAAACATGGAACGGTGGTTGGTCTCTTATGCCGACTTTATTACCCTTCTGTTTGCCTTCTTTGTGGTGATGTACTCCGTGTCCTCGGTCAATGAGGGAAAATACCGCGTTTTAAGTGATTCCCTTTCCAGTTCTTTCTCAAAGACGAAAGCCGTGGGCGACCTTTCCCTTATGAAAATGCCGGTTGTAAAAAGTCAGCAAATTGTGGTGACAGAACGTCAAAA
>JBFJON010000442.1:0-2300 GCA_041617575.1 Nitrospirales bacterium
CCCAGATTTCGATAAAGCGATTAAAGTATCTTTATTTAATTAATATTACTTAATTCATAGGATAACCCTTGTGGCCGATGACTCCAGAAATCTGATGACTGAAATGGGGAAGGCCTGAGGAGGGGCACTTTTCCCAAATCATAATAAAATGACCACTCCTCATTAGGGTTCGAGGCCTGTATGAGACCCGTCACAAAAAGGAGACTTTTTGCTGTGCTTACATCCGCACCAGGCCACTTTCTTTTTTTCCTTTATTTCAACTTCTATGGGAGAAAAATCGGTTCCCGTGTGCGATCCATCGCAAAATGGCTGGGTTTTGGATCGCCCGCATTGACACCAATAATATGTACCGGGTTCCACGTCCATGACATAGGGAGCTCGTTGCGGAATGACGATAGGGTCGGCCATGTTTTCCTCCTAATATTTGACAAAAAATTGTGTGTCATGAAAAAACTATTATGGGCCTGTTGAATATTTCCTTCAAATAGGACAAAAAGGTTCATAGCAGAGCCGATATCAGCAGCAAGCGGGAATGTTGTAAAAAGTCGTTCAGCAAGGCCACGAATTGCTTGCTGCATCCCGCAGGGCGTGAATGGCTTGGTACGTCCCGGAGGGCGTCCCCCTAAAGTTTGACGCGCGGAGCGTACACGGAGTACGTGAGTACGGCAAAATGACGACCTGCCTGCAAGCTTGCGCGTTGAAGCGTTTCAGCGCGTAAACGCGAAGCCGCTTTCAGCCTCCGTAGCTACTTCGGCGAAGGAGGCTCGGCAAAGGCAGGGAACGCCGTCTTGCTTATCCCATCCTGAAAGATGGGCCATTTGTTTTCAACATTCCCATTATCCACATCGGGCTTGTATGCCCTTGGGACCTAATGGCGTGAGCCAGAGAAAATCGGCAATACCGTTTTTGAGTTCCGCCCGGACCTCTTCCTCTTTTGAGGGGTCCCACGCCACGAAATAGATGGTGACAGTTTTTGCATCAGGCTGCGTTCTTTTCACCCGTTTGGGAATAGGAATATGGTATTGAATATGGCCACCCCCCGTGTAGCTGACCAGAGGGCCTTCAGAAGAAGATTTGTGATTCAGATAATTCCTGATGATTTGGGCCATCCCTTCATCACGAAAGATGGACGCCTCAAAAATACGTCGGTACACATGATCTGGTAAACCAGAATGGCAGGATTCAATTTGTTCAAAAATCAGGTTTTCATATTCGGGGTCATCGGTCACGAGGTTATCGATGGGCCAGTTTTCCATCTCGGGATCTTGCATGGCCTTGTGTAAGCCCTGAGTGGCGACCAATCGCACCAAAGGGCGTGGAGGATTCAGTGCCAACAGATTGAGTTGATGTAATTTCGAAAAGGTTACCAATGATTGGTAATCAGCAAATTCGCCACCCCAGTTATTTTTCCAATGGGATTCCTCTAGTAGTTGTTGGATGGTGGTTTCCGGATTGCGAATGTAACGATCCAGCCCAGGTTGTCCATCCCAACTAAACATTTCCATTGCCAGGGTGGGCTGACGTTGGTGTACAAGGAGAATGTTCAAAATAGTTTGCGCAGCTTCAAGATGGGAGGGTGTGTAGTGCTCCTCTCCAAGAAAGATGACATCGGCTGCTAAGAGATGAGGAACAAGATCATCAACAGTCAGAAGCGTTTGTTCAGAAACATTGTAAATTTGATCGACCTCAAACGTTGGCTTCGCCTGAAGTGTTGTGCATCCGAAAGGCCCATAGGTGGAAAGGGCAATTATAATGAACGAGAAGGCCAGTAGTTTCAGACGAAAAATATTCACAAGGATCATCACCGAGCATGGTGTAACATAGTCCCCCCATCGGGGCAATGTATCTTGTAGGAAAAAACCTTGTGTCATTATAGCAAGAGGGGCTACGGTCATTAAACGTTGGGTTTACCTTGTGGGCTGTATTTAGGAAGAATCCATGATGGACAGTCAGATGTTGGATATTCAAGAGCTTCGCTCGCGAGTTAAGGAAAGTCGTGAGTCCTACCCGCACCATTGGGAAGCCAGTCGAAAGTTGATGAATCAAGAGTCTCTATCAACAACACTTCTGGCTCTTATTCAATCAATTCAAGAGGCCTCGTTAGTGCCCAGCCTTCAGAAATCCTTGATTGAAGTGGTACAGCAGTTTGGACAGCAAATAAAAACCAGACAGATGCATCAGACCTTAAAAGAGGTGACCGGCTTGCCACCCTCAAAAGCCTTTCGGGCACTTATCGTATGGGGAGTGTTAGCCGTTGGTGAACAAGAAAAGGGCGCGGCAGAGAATCTTTCTGGCGAGGA
>JBFJON010000443.1:0-2247 GCA_041617575.1 Nitrospirales bacterium
CAATACGGATCTTTTTACCGTTCATGGACGCAATAATTCTTTTTGAGGGTTTGATCGTTGCCCTAATCGTTGGGGGTATCATTTTTGTTTTAAGCCTCACTCCCCGAGGGCACAAGTCATCAGCCCATAACATCGAAGGGACCGACTTCATCCCATCTCAAATGTTTAAAGGGAAGGACAACCAGGGTGGGTTAGCTGTCAATGAACACACATACCAAATTTGCCTTTTCGAATCATCAACTTCTCCACCACTCCTGCTTCCCATCACAGATTTGATCGGTTCTTATTTAATCAAAAATGGGGAGGTATTCGGCGAAGGGAAACGCAGCTACCCCGAAGAGATCCTGACGTTTTTAAACGAGATTCAGGGCCCAAGAGAAGATCTAATCAAGAGTTTACACATAGAATCGTCTCAAGAACCAAACCAGCGGATTGATTTGTTCGTGGTCGTTCATGATCAAGATAATCCAATCCATGTGGTGAATTTTCTCGACATGGAAAGCAAAGAGGGGGGTATTCTCTTCGAGAAAGCCATAAGTACCGCCAAGCATTGGCAATACGTTCTGGAGGGACTCATTCTTCAAGCCGATCAACTTGCCCAGTCTCAATTGGAAGCACCTCCAGAAAAAGAAATGGCGGAAGCCGCACCGTAAACTTTGGTCCAGCACAAGACTTTCCCTCCCGGCCAATCGTTCTGTTTCACCACGAACCTACCTCATGACAAGACTTCCTTTGCCTGCGATAACCACACTCTAGGCCCGTTTACCTCCATCTCCCTTTAATAACAGCTCTCTCTTGCCCCTCCAAAAGGGGAATTGCCTCCAAACACAGTATCCTGTTTTCTACACTCCAGACCATCTCATCAATGCAGCTCATCATCAGTGGATTGGCGCAATGATCTCTGGAGTACCCGCAGCCATGACACAGACACGAGGATTCAAAATCGTCAAATATGTGGGTCTGGGTATTGGTGTATTTCTCACGTTTGTTCTCGCTTCCGGATGGAATAGCTCTCCTTCTCAAGATTTATTTCAAGCCATCAACGCACGCAATGTTACACTTGCCCGCCAACTGATCTCCCAGGGCGCAAACGTCAACCAGCGCCTTTCACAGGGTGCAACGCCTTTACATTTTTCTGCTCGCTTCGGACAAATTCCGCTTACACAACTGTTGCTAGAAGAGGGCGCTGATGTCCATGCCACCTATCAATCCACCTGGACTCCATTACATTTGGCAGCCAAGGGAGGCCATGTGGATGTGGCTAAACTCCTGTTCAAATATGGGGCAAACATGAATGAAATGCAGAGTACGACCACCCCTCTCCATATTGCCGTGCAAGAAGGCCATCAACGTATGGTATTCTTTTTATTAGCCAACGGAGCGACCGTTCATACTCCATTCAAAGAAGGCTGGACGGCTCTCCATATCGCCGCACAAGCCGGAGACACAGATCTAACCCGAGTGCTCCTTGATGCCGGCGCACCTATCGATGCCACCAATGCCATCGGCATGACTCCACTCCATTCTGCCGCCTTGTCGGGTCAGGTAGACGTCACCAAATATCTTCTTTCCCGTGGAGCCACCTGCTCAACCCCTATACAGTCCGTTCAACATATAGGGACCAAGACGATCAAAAAGGTCGTCGCGGCCCTTCAAGAAATCCTGCAACACTGCCCTATTCCCCAAACTTCATAAGCCCAAAAACTAAGGCATCCATTCTCGTCATTCTCGACAGTTTTGCTATCTTTGTGCTTTGAAGATGGATACCCACCAACAACCGCAGGTATGACGGCAATAGGAAAGATGTCCGACGCCTACCGATCGACCCATGTGTGGACGCTCTTATCAGCCGGCGAGCCTTGTCTGAGCGCAGCGAGTTGGTCCGCCCTCCTGTAGAAAGCGTCCGACCTATCCATATGGCCGGACGGGGCATTAATGGTTTTGGGTCCTTTTGGCGAACAAGGGTTGCGCCCTTCGGGACGCGCCAGGCAATTAGGCCTCGGCTGCCGGGCCGAAACCCGGCATCTATCCTACATTCACATCATTTTCAATTTGTAATATGTTGAGGAAATTAGGAAAATTTTCACTCGAACATAACGGAAGTTTTTTGATATGACTATATTGGATGAATCCTGTCATTCCATGTAAGATCGACAAAGCATCTCCTTTTTAAAAAAACCAGTTTCTATTCTGTTATTTAGAAAAAGGTTCTATCATCCACAACCCACCACAAGTCTTCACGCATGA
>JBFJON010000444.1:0-2226 GCA_041617575.1 Nitrospirales bacterium
CAGCCAATGTCATTGCGGGACAAGCCAGACTGGAGGGCACCATTCGAGCACAACATCCGCAGGTTCGAGCGCACCTTCATACGGCCATTCAGCGTATTGCCAAATCCATCGGACAACTTCATGGAGCGAACATCACGACCAACATTGAACTCGGGACTCCTCCGGTGATCAATTCTCCCGAGATGGCCGCATTAAGTCGCCAGGGGGCGATCCAGACGGTAGGCCGAGAAAATGTTGTCCCTTTGCGGACGGCCAACATGGGAGGAGAGGATTTTAGCTATTATTTGGAAAAAATCCCCGGGGCCTACATTCGTTTTGGATCGCAAGTACCAGGTCTCGAAAGCTTTCCAGCTCACTCCAGCAAATTCGACTTTGATGAACAGGCGCTTGCCGTGGGCGCGATGTACTTTCACCGCATGGCGATACTGGCAGGGCAAGAGCTTCGCAACCAATAACATCCAACAGAAGTCTGACGCCTAAAAGTCATGATTATCGTCCGGCCAGCAGAAGAACACGATATTGAAGGAATTCGGGATATCTTCCTACATGTGTACGGGAAGGATTACCCTTACAAGGAGTTCTACGACACCAAGTGGTTGAAGCGAGCAATTTTCAATGATCACGGCCTCATGCTGGTGGCCGTGGAACCCCAAACCAACACATTAACCGGCACCGCCTCGGTGTTGTTTGAATTCGGTGCACACTCCGATTTGGTGGGAGAATTTGGCCGGTTGGCGGTGAATCCAGATTATCAAGGTCTAGGCGTGGGCAAACTGCTCATGAACAAACGTCTTGAGGCCATAGAGAACCGATTGCATTTGGGACTCGTCATGGCCCGAGTGATTCATCCCTTTTCACAAAAAATCAGTCTGGCGCATCAATTTGTCCCGTTTGGCTTCCTGCCTTTGTGCTACCAATTTTCCTATCGTGAAAGTATGGCTCTTCTTGGACGCCATTTTGGCAATGCACTAGCCCTACGAAAAAATAATCCCCGTATCATTCCAGAAGTGAGTGCGCTTGCTCACCTGACCTTGCCCAAAGTGTCCCTTCCCTGTGATGCCATTATCGATGAAGATTCTCCCTCCTACCCATCGAATGGTGAGTTTGCGATTCAAGAGCTTTCCGTAGAAGGCTATCCAGACTTACTACGCATTGAACGGGGACGGGTTCGAAATCGGGAAATTTTTGGCAGTATGCGGTTAGAATATGGGTTTTTTAAACTTCAAGCCAATCATGCCACCTACCTTCTAGCCTCTGATGACACCCAGTTGGTTGGCGCAATCGGGTTTACACTGAATAATATTGAACATTCCGTCCGTGTGTTCGAGCTGATTTCCTTCAGCGACCCGGCCATTCGCTTTCTACTCACGGAATTAGAACGAAAATGTCGGAACGAATGGGGCGTCGAATACATTGAAATTGATGTGAGTACACACGCCCCTCGCATGCAGAGAACTCTTCTTGAGCTCAACTTCCTTCCAGCCGCGTATGTTCCGGCAATGGTGTTTCATGAAGTCGAGCGGTTGGATATCATCCGCATGGTTCGGCTCTTTCACCTTCGTGATTTGGGACCTATGGCGCTCCTGCCTGAAGTGCAGGAGTTGGCTGATGTGGTAATGCGGGGCTTCCAGGCTCGCGCAGTCCTGCCGAAGATTGCCGAATTGGTCGCCGAGATTCCGTTATTTCAGGGGATGAGTTCCGAGCAATGTGACCGATTGGCAGGCGCATTTGGAATACAGCAATTTACTGAGGGATCCCATCTATTCAAGGAGTCGGAAGAAGCCGACAAGATGTATATTCTCCTAAAAGGCAAGATTGCCATCAGCAGCGGTTCTCCCCCTGTGCAAATCGGCCAAATTGAAAAAGGCGAAACGGTCGGGGAACTCTCTTTTCTTTCCTCCTCCCTCCATTCCGCTATGGCCACGACACAGACTGAGGTGGAAACGGCCTCGCTCACCCATCAAGCTCTCGGCGAGCTTGTGAGACGGCGACCGGACATTGGGGTGATTATGTACCGAAACCTGGCAGCAGGAATAGGAAAAAAACTTTTACGTTCCGATCTATGCGTTCGTGACCGTGTGTTGAAACAATAATCTTGTTGATATCCTGGTTTCTTGAGGGATCTCAGAATCAGGGCGCAGTTATTAACACGTTAGTGGCGAATAACGAATACCGACGAAGGTGAATAGGTACTGACCCACTCGGACACACTGCCCATGGTAAAGC
>JBFJON010000445.1:0-2220 GCA_041617575.1 Nitrospirales bacterium
AACGGCTGCTGTTTTTTCTTCTTTGGTCAATGACATAAAGCCTCCTTCAGAATATTCCCATAAGCTGAGTCCACAGGATCATCTTTCATGAGATGAATATGAATCCGTCACCAACGACGTTCCCATTCCCTTAGCCTAATACTATGTCCACAACTAACGCTGGTCCACATTGTCCTGGTTGCAATGAAGGGCCTTTGCCTAAGGCCAATAATGATCCATCCTTGGCTTTCACTCGTACCCGCATACCTTCTCCCAGCTTCGTTTTCTGGGATTTTTCATCAGCCCATTTTACGCGATTCCAAGGAATGGCATTTCCATGGCCCACTTTCCGAATATCGTCCCCATTAACTTCCACTGCAGGGTATGCTTCTAAGGCCCGATCCAAACTCCACCATGCTCCATCACATTGCGATAAATCTACCCCATCATTGAAGGATTCCATTTCAACAGCCTGATCAAGTTGCAATGGTCCAACGCGTCGGCGTTGCAACCATTTCAAATGGCCACCGACTTCCAAGCGATCCCCTATATCAGCACACAAGGTCCGAACATACGTCCCTTTGGAACATGCTACACGAAAACTGATTTCAGGTATCGCCACTTGCTGGATTTCCAACTCATGAATCACTACGGTTTTGGCCTGCCGCTCAACCGTCTGCCCTTTTCGAGCTTTTTTATACAAGGGCTGTCCACGGACTTTGACAGCTGAATACATCGGCGGCACTTGTTGTATCGCTCCATGAAATTCCATAAATACTGATCGAACATGCTCTTCAGACAATGATTCGCAAGTCCTTTCTTCCAGCACCGCCCCCCACGCATCCTGGGTATCGGTCTTTTGCCCTAATTGAAGAACGGCCTCGTATTCTTTATCCCAATCCAGGAGGAATTGCGCGATTTTGGTTCCCTTCCCAATTAACACCGGCAAAACCCCTGTCGCATGCGGATCCAACGTCCCGGCATGACCAACCTTCTGGATGCCCGAAATCGACCGAATTCTCTTTACAACATCATGAGAAGTCCACCCATCTGGTTTATTCACAATGAGGACCCCGTGAAGCAAACTCGGTGAGATAGGGCCTTCAACGCCAGGACGATCAATATAAGGAGCAAGGAGTGGCATGCGTAACAGACTCGGATCCTATGTCGATGGTGGGATAGCGGGTTCGTCCAATTCGTTGTCGTTCTTGTGAGGAAGGGAGTTCAAAACTTTTTCCATCCGATGAGCATATTCCGCACTCGTATCGCGATAAAACACGATTTCAGGAGTATAACGCAAATTCAGCCGCCTCCCCACTTCTGTCCGAATATACCCCGCGGCGCTTTTGAGACCTGGCGCCGTTTGTTGTTCATAATGTTCTTGATCCAACGCCGTCACATAGATACGAGCGATCTTGAGGTCAGCCGTCATTTTCACATCCGTGACTGTGACAAATTTTACCCGTGGGTCCTTAATTTTTCTGGAGAGGATTTCCGCGATTTCCATCCGGATTTGATCAGCCACCCGTGTGGCTCGACTGGTTGGTGATTTTGACATGATGCCAACCTCTTGAAGCCTTATAACAATTCAATCCGAGATCGTAAGAGTTCGAGTGACGGGTTCGCTCGAATAGCATTGAGAACGTGATCTAATGTCTGGTTGACCCGTGCTGTCTCGTTGGCAACCGACGCGATTCCCAGAATGGCTTTTTGCCAGAGATGGCTTTCATCAATTTCAGCGATGGAAATATTAAATCGATTCTGAAGTTTGGTTTTCAAACTGACAAGGATTTTTCGTTTACCTTTGAGAGATTGGGCATCGGGGAAATGAATTTCCACCGTACACAACCCGACAATCATCCCCATTCCGTCTGCCCCACGGTCACATCCGTCTTATAATTTGGTTGCCTCCTCCTCCAACACGTAGGCTTCCAACACATCACCAAGCTTCATATCATTGAAATTTTCAACCCCGATTCCACATTCATACCCTTGTTGTACTTCGCGGGCATCATCCTTGAAACGGCGCAGCGACCCAATTTTTCCTTCGTACACCATCACCTGATCCCGCACCACCCGAACCTTTGTATTTGTACGCGAGATCGTACCATCACTGACATAACAACCAGCAATGGTTCCCATCTTTGGAACGGAAAACTATTGCCGAACTTCGGCATGGCCTAAGACCCGTTCCTTTATAGTAGGCGCCAACAGCCCTTCGGCAGCGGAACGAATATCATC
>JBFJON010000446.1:0-2218 GCA_041617575.1 Nitrospirales bacterium
ACTACACCGATGATGGCCCAGCCTGGGATTTCGAGGCCGATGCGTCCATGGTTGCCGAATCGATGGCAGCCTGGGCGAGGGAAATGCAGGCAGGGGACCATTTGATCGCCGGGTACCAGTCAACGGATCAACACGGACCGGGAAATGGGCACACCCTGCGCTGGAACCTTATGAAACTCATTCAGGAATACGCGCGCCACAACGGGCATGCGGACCTGATTCGCGAGCGTCTTGACGGGCAGGTGGGCGAATAAGGATTGGCTGTGGGTCCGTGAAGCACGCGGCCGCCCAACTCCGAACGGATTCAAACCTGGTTGATCGAGACATCAAAAAGCCATGTCGATTTCCCGGCAGCCTCTGGCTGCAAATGGCATCAAAAGTTGAGGCAAGAAAACAGGCGAATGGCAGGGGTTAAATATTCTCAAATAATTGAGTTAAGAAATACTGTTGAGCGGGTTCGTCACTTCGGCCCCTGGAAACCAGGAACTGCCCGGCGCCAGCCAAATAACATGCTATGAAACCTGAGACCCTTCAAGACTCCCTTGAGCAATTGGGAGCATTTCTTCTCAAAACAGAAGGTAAGCTGGTCGAGATTTCTGAAACGATCAGCCTGGACCGCGCCCGGGAATTGGATCCCCACGTCACTTTACATAATCTTTTCTGTTTCAAAGTACGAAAGTCGGGGTGGCAAATGAGCGGGGGTCATATTTACCTCTACGGCGAATCCGAACAACACGGTATTTTCACCAAAGCTTTGGAAGCAGTCGAAATTCAAGCGGATCACATCCTGGTACTCGAGCAGTTCGAAACGAAAACGGTTCGCCGCTCGCGCATCAAGTTGACCCCAGAGACCCCCTAATCCAAACAGCCGTTGCCCGAGGATGTTGGAATCTGATGCCGTTTGCTCGCAAGGGACGCGCCGCAATGGACAAAGCACATTGCGACCTGGTTAGAGGCTGCTGCCGTTGGAGATAGCTTGCACAGATGTTCGGACTAGATAGAACCCTACCTGGCTGGGGAAACAGTTGCGGTGGACCCGGTCAAGGCATGTTTTGAAATTATTAACGTTGCCCATGGAGGGGAAAGTGCTGCCTGAAGATTGGGCAAATCATGTTCACTGCTAAGTCCCAGAATACACAACAAGTATATGTGTGCTGGCAGGCAAGAATGGTGGGAGCATGAGTTTGGCAACCGGGTCGCGGGCTTCTGATGTATGAAGCACGCCTGTCTTATAATGGAAAACACTCCTCATTCACTCTGAGTGTCTAAGGCAGACACAACCGCTCTCAAAAATGAAAACAGGGAAAAAGGTAATGGATGCAGATCCCGAAACCCAAAAAAGCATTATCACGAAACTTTTCCTCGACGGATGGAATCAAAGCCTTTTTACATCCTTTGCAGATCATGTAGCCGACCCGGTTACATTTAATTTTCGCGGAACAAGACAGAGCACCAACATCGATGAATTGAAAGGTTTGGTGGCATTTTGGAAAAAGGCTTTTCCAGATCTCTCTTTTCAAGTCCTGAATATCATCGTCGAAAACAACTTCGGAGCGGCCAATTTGATTTTCATCGGCACCCACAAAGGGACCTGGCAAAACGTAGCCCCCACGGGAAGAAGCATTACAGTGGAAGAAATGATGTTCTTTCGCTTTGAAGAGGGAAAGATTGTGGAAATGTGGGAGGTATACGACGAAGCGATGATGATGAAACAGTTGCAGGAGTTATGAAGGAATCATCCCTTCGCATTCCCAGCTGCGTTCATCTCCGGTTCGTTCAAACACAACATGACAAGGGAAATGCCCGACTCGCTCGCAATGTGTGCAAAAAACCACTCGCTTTCACTGGTATTGGATAACATCTCCGGAGGGCGGATATCAACCGGGGAGATCGATACCATCAAAGAAAACCCCCAAGCAACCGAAATCACTATCAGCGGATTGAGGCAGGACACGTTCGACTATTTTCTCAGTACTTACGCTTCGCAGTTCAAAGCCATCCATTTTTGGAAATGTCCGTTGGTTAACGATTTGCGGATGATCGAGTCGCTCCCGGCCGTCGAACACATCACATATTACTGGAACCAGAGAGCCGAAGCATTGTGGGATTTTAGGAAAACGCCTGCGTTGCGGAGTTTAAGGTTCGAGGACTTTACCCGCATGCACGATCTTTCCCAGATATCGGAAGCGCGCAGCCTGGAAGAGCTTGATTTTGGAAA
>JBFJON010000447.1:0-2191 GCA_041617575.1 Nitrospirales bacterium
GGGCATTGGACGCTCTTCTGGCATTACATTACCTCCCCCAGTTCGATCACGAGATTATGCAGGTTATTATACCACACTAACACCAAATAGAACGAGGTGATTTTAACACAATATAGGGTTAAGAAGAAATTAGCGGGTACGGCGTCGCCACTCTTCCTTGAGTTCTAATATTGAGAGATCATCTTCTACTTCGAGAAAATCCTTGAGTAGTCGCTGAAATTTCGAGGCTTCATCCAGCATCGGAAAATGCTTGGACTCGGATAAACCAATCGGGCGCACACTGTTCCAGCTATTATCCAAACTGCGGGTCGGCGTAGGATCAATAACCTCATCCTTCTCGCCATAGACAGCCAATATCAATGTCTCGCGCTGAGCAATGTTCCTAATTAATTCAGAAATATTTATCTGTTCCAAAGAATTCAGGCTCACACTAATGGCTTCTTTGCCCGTTTTTTCCGCCTCCTTTTGCACTTCTTTGTAGAGGGTTTGTTGGCGCCACCAACCTATCACTTTAGAGACCACAGAACTGTTGGCTACGTCCAGCAGTTTCCGGTTAATGCAGCTTGAGTACATCGGTAGACTTACCGTCATAACCTTGCTAACTCGCCCCGGGTAGCGGTTTGCGTACTCGAGCATTACGGTTGCGCCCAATGCGTGTCCAATCACGGTTAAGGGAACGTCCTCCATGCCCCTATTTTCTATGAATTTATTTACCAAATCTACGTAATCTTCAATTTTGTAGCGAACTTCTGATTTATCCGAGTCGCCAAATCCCCACAAATCCAGAGCAAACGTTCGATTTTTATCGGAGATGGCCTCCATGGTCGACATCCAATAACGCCAAGACCCAAGCCAACCATGTACAAACAAGACGGGCTTGCCGCGTCCAAAAGCTTCATAATGTACTAAACCACCATCAATGACAACTGCGCTCATCAATTAACCCGGGAAGAGCATTCTACTGTTGTATCCGAAGCCAAGTGGAGATGATTTGAAAGGAAAAGTGGGAAGTTTAATTGCGTCTCTGCTCAATAGCCTGCATGCGCGTACGGCCTATTACTAACTGTCATAACAAAAAAGGGCGTTGGTAAAAATAGCGACTATAACCTACCAAGCTTCGTTAAAATGTCATTCACCCGCTGCGACAATTCATCAGGTGCAAAGGGTTTCAAAAAATAATCAACCGCCCCCATTTTAAGCCCTTCACTTATTTCTGCTTCCTGCCCTTTGGCAGACAAGAAGATCACCGGAATATTTTTTGTCTGTGGCTGATTCTTTAAGGCTTGACAGGCTTCATACCCCGTCATCTTGGGCATACGAACATCCATCAAGATTAAGTCTGGCTTTAGCTCCGTTGCTTTTCTGAGGGCTTCTTCTCCATTGGCGGCGCCAACCACTCTGAATCCGCCAATTTCTAGGGTAAACGTGATTAAGTCTCTGATATCTCTCTCGTCTTCGGCCACCAAAATCAGGGGGAGGCTCATAGGCTGGATTTGCTCCTGGTAATAACTTACTTGTCGGTTCCGGCTTTTACAGGTATGGTAAAACTAAAGGTCGAACCAACGTCTAACTCGCTTTTTGCCCAAATCGTGCCACCAAGCATGTCTACAAAGCTCTTAGTAATCGATAAACCTAAACCCGTACCATCCACAACTTGCACCTCAGTTCGTTCAGAACGGAAGAAACGATCAAAAATCCAGGCCATATCCTCTTCGACGATTCCTATGCCATTATCTTCCACATCTATTTGCACAAACTGATCATCTAAAACCTTGGCTCCCACCGTTACGCTGCCTCCTTCGGGTGTATATTGCCAGGCATTGCCAATAAGATTGGTCAAAATTTGCACAAGCCGGCCTCTATCCGCGTAGGCTTTTGGCAAATTTTCAGGTAAATCCAACGAAAGTTTGACCGGTTTCTTAACCAGCTGTCCCTCAAAAGCCAACGCCACATCTTGGATGACACTGAGCACATCCAACTGCTCGAGTTCCAGCCTAATCCGACCTGTTTCAATTCGGGAGATTTCTAAAATATCGTTCACCAGCTCAGTCAAACGATTGGCGTTAGATTGAATAACCTGGACAAAGCGACGCTGCGTCGGGTTCAGTTCGCCAACCCGGCCATCACCGGACATCAACAGATCGGCATATCCCTTAATCGAGGTCATCGGTGTGCGCAGTTCGTGGGAGAC
>JBFJON010000448.1:0-2160 GCA_041617575.1 Nitrospirales bacterium
ACTATCTAAACAATGGCGTAGGAGGAAGTATGAAATACAAGTATTAACCCTATAGGACCACGTCTGGAGGTAAATTAGTTTTCACATTACCGGGAATCAAGTCAAGACAATTGTCCCTGTTGTGCTTGAATCCCATGTAAGCCAACGCAAAGGTGGGCCGGCGCATTCCCCCCTCATCATTTTCAACGACGGAAACGCAATAAATTAGGTTGGTGGGTTTTCGAACCAAGAGACATAGCCCTATCCGAAGTCCTGGAAGGGGGTGAGTGAAAATATTCACGTGTATGTGAGTTTGCCAAGGTCACAAAAACTACAAGGGGATGGGGCTGTCAGGGATTTGTCTGAATATAAAAAGCAAATAAAGGTGATAAGAAATATTTAGGAAGGAGTTATGATGCAAGAATCTTTAGAAATTGAAGAACGTCAAGGTCATGTCGTGGAAACGATGAGGACCGTTTCACCGCCGTTAGACATTCAACCAGTCAAGCGTCATGAAATGGTAATTGCGGCCAATATCCTCCGGTCATCTGCCGATTGGTATCGGCCGTTTGTTGATGAAAAGGATATGACGCAACATGATGTGGATGAATCCTGGGAAGAGATGGAGTTCACAAGGCGACAGTTCTTCATTGGCCGGGATGAAGGTGTTCCCGTGGGCATTGTGTCCACGCAGTCAGTTGGAGACATGGTGTATCTTGGGTATATCTATGTGTATGATCACCAAACCGGCAGAGGGTTTGGTCCGCAATTACTCAACCACGCGCGTAATCTGGCTGTACGGGACGGAAAACGTGGCATGGTCTTGATCGCCCACCCGGAAGCCACGTGGGCCACCCGCGCCTACGTGCGATTTGGTTTTGAATGCATTGCAACCACCCGTGACCAAGTGCTAGAGTGGCATGGTGGTTGGCTGAAACCCTACTATGAAGAGGGCTTCGAGCTGTACCAGTACCTGGTCTAAAAAACATTTCTTCACAATTCAAAATAAGTTTCATGATGATTCACATTTGATGGGTGACTCCGTCCCTTTCTCGTATACCCCTGCCATCGAGGAAATCATAGGATGTTAACCTTAAAGGAGGTCTAAATGGCTATAAGTGCAGCTGTTTCAAAGAAAGCCCCTGCCGCAAAGAAATCATCCCCCAAAAAGAAAGCCCCGGTCAAAAAGAGAGCACCTGTCGCCCTGTTGGGTTATAGCTTAGAAACAATGGAAGCGGCGAAGGAAAACAAGATTCCATTTGTGGCGGTTGTGCCGGAGGGTTTTGATACTGCGCTCAAAGAAGATGGAATTGATGTGGTGACGTGGGATTTTTATATGCATAACCAAAATTCCGAACGTCTCCACGAAAAGTTGGTTGAGCGGGGAGTGAGCCATGCGGTGCCGCTCTATGAAGAAACGGTCGAATGGGCTGGACAGCTCAATACGCTCTTACAGAAAGATCCCCGAGCCTTTCAAAGGTCCTTGCTCTTCCGAGATAAGGCTATGATGAAACGCAATGCGCAAATGAACGGCATTCGCGTAGGCGTATTCGAAGAGATCCACTCGCGAGAAGAGGGTCTAGCATTTTTTGAAGATATCAATGAAGCCAGACTTCGCTTGGAGGAAGAAGTCCAAGAACCAGTGCATCTCAAACCCCTGTCGGCTGCTGGCAGTGTGGGCCATGTGTTTGTTCGAACCAGACAAGACATTATCGATCTTCCTGATGATGCTTTTCCGTGTCTGGCAGAAAGCCATTTGGCGGGGCAAGAGTTTTCAGTGGAAGCCTTCATTCATAATGGAAAAATTGAATTTATGAATATTACCGAGTACGTGCACTTGGGATATTCGCAAATCGTACCGGAAACGCCCAAGCTCACCAAGATTCGGCCAAAGATTCGGAAGGCGATTGAAAAGCTCATGAAGGCGTTTGGAATCGTGAACGGCATGATTCATCCGGAATATTTTCTGGATCACGAGGGGGAATTGCACTTTGGGGAAGTGGCGGCCCGAGTTCCCGGAGGCCACATCTTCGAACTGATGCAGACAGCCCATGGTTTTAATCCCTATGCCGCGCTCTTGTTATGTTCTGATCCACATACATCTAAAACGGTATTGAATAAATTTTTCCCTAGGGAACGTGACCATAAAACGTTCGCAGCCAACTTAATGGTGTATCCTCG
>JBFJON010000449.1:0-2159 GCA_041617575.1 Nitrospirales bacterium
GCTGGCGCGAGCCGCAGCTGCTGACGGCCGACTCGCCCTATGCCTATAATGCCCAGCCGGCCGTCTCTTTTGACAGCCGCCGGGTGGTCTTTGACTGTGGAGACGAGCCTTATGGCGCCGAGGGCACGGCCATTTGCCAGGTAAACGCGGACGGTAGCGCCTTCCGGATAGTGCGAACCCCGGCCGATAACCCCCCGGGATATCCGGCCGGCGGCGCCCTTCACCATGGCGATTTTGCTCCCGACGGCAGCATTATCTTTGAAGCTGCCTGGGGTGGCGAACAGTCAGGTGGTGGGTAATGGGTATAACAATAGTCTCATTTATAAGATTCAGTCCGACACCAGCACGGTGTATCTCTTGGGATCAATCCATGTCTTAGCGGAAGAATATTATCCACTGACCAGAGCGTTCTCATACTCCTATTACGATTCGCAGAAAATCGTGTTTGAGATCGATCCCGAGATTCTCTTTTCCCCTGCTGCTGGGAAAAAAAGTGAAAAATACTACACGTTTCAAAATGGAAAAACGCTCAAAAGCGTACTCTCCCCTGAGACCTACAACCTTCTAAAAAAGAAATTGAAGCCCTTGGGGATAGAAATGAAACAAGTACAGAAACTCAAGCCATGGGTGGTGTATTTAACCATGAGCGGCAAGTTTGATTCGTCTATTGAGTTCCGCCCAGATTTAGGGATTGAACATTATTTCTATCGAAAAGCCAAAGATGCGGGCAAACCCACCAGCGGACTGGAAACCGTTCAAGATCAAATAAAGGTCTTTGATACGCTTCCCATGAAGGTGCAAGAGGCCATGCTGAAGGAATCGTTAGCGATTACGGATTCCAAGAAACGAGAACAAGCGTTTCTGCATATGGTGAAATCCTGGCACCAGGGCAATTTGGAAGGCCTCGAAGAATTGGTGGAAACCATGAAAACCTATCCCCTGTTCTATGAAAAGCTCTTAGTCCAACGAAACAAAAACTGGGTACCACAAATTGAGGAATTTTTAACCGAAGAGAAAAACGTGCTCGTCATCGTCGGAGCCGCTCACTTACCTGGCGAGGATGGTCTTCTCACATTGCTGGCTGAAAAAGGCTACCAGCTTGAGCGAGTCTCGTATGTCATGCCCTAAATTCACCTTTGAACAAGTCCATCCTTCACTTTCGAAGAACCTCATCGACTCCTCTCCTAGCAATCCAATCAATCCCCGGTGGAAAAAACAGCTTCACCCATCGCCCCAACTTTCCCCTTAATGAGGTAATAACCAAACGTTTGCGTTGAGCCATAGCTTTGACAATGATGTCGGCACAAGCCTCTGAGCTTAAAAATGATTCAAAGACCTGAAGATGTAGGCTAAGCGATTGGCCATCGGCACCAAGGCTTCTTTCGAATAATTCAGTCTGCACCAAATCCGGAGCCACGATGGTCACACTCACTCCCGTTCCTGCTAATTCAATGCGCAACGACTCAAAAAACCCATTCATTGCATGTTTGCTGGCACAATAGGCGGCGTGAGAAGGTACCCCTGAGAAACTGGTGACACTAGAGACCGCCACAATGCGACCGCGCGCTTGCTTAAGGAAAGGCAAAGCGAATTTCGTACAATACACACTTCCCAAAAAGTTCACGTCCATGATTTCTTTAAATCGAGACACATCTTGGACATCCTCTACGGTCGACCACATCGACATGCCCGCGTTATTCACTAGCACGTCGATCTTAGAAAACTTGGAAATGGTGGATTGAATCATCACCATACAGGCCTGTGGATTGGACACGTCGGTCGGAACCACGAGAGTAGAAGCCCCCAATGTCTCGCAGTGTTTTGCCACCTCCTCCAAGCGATTGCCATCCCTTGCGACTAAAACAAGTTGAGGAGACTGTGGAGCCAACAGATACGCCAGCGCCTTGCCAATACCAGAAGAAGCTCCTGTGATAATCATAACGTGATGAGCCCAGGTCTTTGGCATCAACCCCTCCTTCAATCTTTTAATAACCCAATCTTACTGTTACAATTTTTGGGGTAAGGGTACCATGCGATCCCGATCCGTTAAAGGAAGAAAAATGACGAATTCCGTCAAACCGTTTTTCCGATCCGGCCGCCATACGCTCCTCCTTTTTTGAAACGAAGCCGAACGCATAACCATGCAAAATACTCCGAAC
>JBFJON010000450.1:0-2151 GCA_041617575.1 Nitrospirales bacterium
ATATTAGACGAACTTCCTGATGTCCCGTATGAAACGATTGGGGAATTCGATGTTCATCAACCGGAGGGAAAGGCCAAGGTTAATTGGGATAAATTACATTTTGAGCTCCTCAAACTTGCCAGTCGGAAGGGGGTGGATGCCTTAATTAATATTCAGTTGAAAGGCACGGCCAATCACAAAATACTCTCCGCAACAGGACTTAAGTTTCTTACCCCCAAAGAGATTCTGGAGATTCACCAAGCCAAGGCCATGGAGATAGAGGAAAAAGCCTATTATGAAGCCCAAAAAGAACGTCGTGATGAAGCCTCCTCTCCTGGGTTATGAGCCTCTACCCGTTTCTGATTCGATCTATGAATTTATAGATTTCGTTGACCAGGGAGAAAATGTTGGTTTGCCGATTTTGCATTCCTATTTGGTTATGATAAGAAAAACGGGTCTTGTCTGGTGGAAAAACTATGCTAAAGTATCGCTTGAAAGTTGCCCGGTTTTCGGTTCCTATGGATTAAAAATCTGAGTGTTAGAGATCTTAGAGATCGACAGGAAATACCTCACGATCCCCTCTTCATGGTCTTATGCAACCCAGCAGCGTCCTTTCTTGAGTAAGTGATTCCCTTCATAGATGTAATCACACGGGAGCCCTCATTAGATCTGGCCTGGAGAGTCGGTGCGTGGCGCGTCCATTGTGATTTTTGTGTTTAATTACCGCTTCCTACCTTGGAACTTTGTATGATTCTGTCTAACTGGAAAATGCTCTGTGGAGTGCTGGTGTTGGGAGTGTTCTTCTGGAGTCCTTTGCTCATTTACGGCCAAGGCGAGAAGAAACTTGAAATTCTCTCAGCCGGATTCCGTGGTGGACTCAATTTGGATCCTGGAGGAATTCCACCAGGGGAAAAAGAGGACTTTCAAATTTTTCAAGCCTTTACGATTCTGGGGTTTCCTGGTGCCTGGGAGTGGCCAAGCGGGTGGGAGGCTCGTTATACCTGGTGGTTTTCTGCCGGTCTCCTGCGGGGAGTCGGGGATGAGGGGTTCATTGGTACCACCGGGCCGGCGCTATCCTTTACCAATTGGAATTGGCGGATGACCTTTGATATTGGAACGGGAGCAGCCTTTCTCAGCGATGAGACCTTTGGAAGTCAGGACTTTGGGGGGCCGGTTCAGATTGTTGGACATGGCGGGCTGAGCTACCATTTTCACGTACCGATTACGCTGGGCTGGCGGTTCCATCATTTTTCCGATGCCGCGATATATGGGACTGATAATCGTGGTGTGGATTTCCACCTGTTCGAGCTCAGCTACCGATTTTAATTCGATTCCCTACTCATTTTGAACACAACATTCGAACAGTTTATCTTCCACGATTACTTTTTTAAAAGAGGAAGGCTGAAATTCGCTAGCTTCCTCGTTGTTTGGCAATATCCAGCGCAGCCACCCGGTAGGTTTCCGCGAGGGTGGGGAAGTTAAAAATATTTTCGATAAACGAATCGATCTGAATCCGGTGCAATAGTCCCATTTGTCCGATATGAATGAGTTCTGTGGCGCCTTCCCCAACAATATGAACACCTAGCAATTGCTCTCCTTTCGGGTCTGCGACCATTTTGAGCAGACCGTTCGTCATGCCGGAAATCTGTCCACGAGCAATTTCATGAAACCTGGCCCGTCCCACCATTGCTTTGCCATGTTTGGCGATGGCTTCCTGTTCGCTTAATCCGACACTGGACATCTCAGGGATACTGTAGATCCCCATGGGAATGTGCTCAGGGGAAGTCCCGGGAGGAAGACCCAAGGCATGACAAACTGCCCGGCGTCCTTGTTCCATCGAACAGGAGGCCAGAGAGGGTGGGCCGATCACATCTCCCACCGCATAAATGTGCGGAATGACCGTTTGGCAATGTTCGTTGACCGAAATGAGTCCCCGGGGGGTGGGTGTCAACCCGGCGGACGTGATGTTCAGGTATTCAATATTGGCTACCCGTCCCAATGCCACCAGCATTTTCTCACTTTCGAGCACCTGTCCGTCCTCCAACGTAGTCGAGACTTTGGAAGAGCCATCCCACTGTACCCGCTGAATTTTTTGCAGTCCCCGGTATTGGCCTCCGGATTCTTCAAATGCCTGGCAAAACTGATCGGTGAGGTCTTGATCCAGGAATTTCA
>JBFJON010000451.1:0-2096 GCA_041617575.1 Nitrospirales bacterium
AAAGGCATCTCGCTCAAACACACCCATGGGGCCGTTCCATAAAATTGTTTTGGCGTTTTGGACCGCTTCGGCAAAGAGTCGAACAGAGGCTGGCCCGATATCCATGCCATACCAACCAGGAGGGATTTCCTGGATCGTGACAATCATCGTTTCGGCGTGAGGTTCCAAGCTGGCCGCTACGACGCAGTCAACGGGCAGGTAAAACTTAATTTTTTGCGCCATGGCTTGTTCCATGGTTTCTTTGGCTAAATCCAGCATGTCGTCTTCTACTAAGGATTTCCCTATTTCGAAACCCAGGGCCTTGATAAAGGTAAAAGCCATGCCGCCACCGATAATGACTTTGTCGACCTTCCCAGTAAGATTTTTAATCACCCCGATTTTTCCCGAAACCTTTGCTCCTCCTAAAATGGCCACAAAGGGGCGAACAGGATTTTCTACGCTCCCTTCTAGGGCCTCGACTTCGCGTTTCATCAAAAATCCTGCCGCCGAGACTTTCACATATTTGGGAATGCCCACCGTCGAAGCATGAGAACGATGTGCAGTGCCAAAGGCTTCGTTGATGAAGACATCGGCAAGGGCAGCAAGCTGGCCTGAGAACTGATCATCATTCTTTTCTTCGCCTGGATGAAATCGTAAATTTTCTAAAAGGATTACATCGCCTGGTTTCGCGTTCTTTACCGCGGATTCGACCGTGGGGCCGATGCAATCGTCAGTAAACGTCACAGGCTTGTTCAATAGGCGGTGTAGGCGTTTGGCTACGGGAGCAAGACTGAGTGCCGGGTCCATGATGCCATTAGGTCGACCCAAGTGAGAACACAGAATCACGACGGCATCTTCGTCAATAGCCCTGTTAATGGTCGGAAGCGCAGCTCTGATCCGTGAGTCGTCTGTGATTTGGCCGGTATCATCCAGCGGGACATTGAAATCCACTCGAATGAGCACCCGTTTGTTGCGGAGATCAACTTGGTCGATGGTTTGTTTAGTCAGATTCATGACTCCCTCTACCTTCTTTGAGAGATGGAGTATATGGCGGGATCTTCACCAAGAAAGCCCGCAAGCGGTCGTGAGTTATCTCTTTTGCCCGAGAACTTTCACGAGGTCACGTAAACGGCACGAATAACCCCATTCATTGTCATACCAAGCAAAGACTTTCACTAAACGTTTGTCCATAACCGACGTGAGGAGAGCGTCAACTGTTGCTGAATATGAACATCCATTGAGATCAGTTGAAACAATTGGAGCTTCAGATACTTGTAAGTACCCTTTTAAGGGGCCTTGGGCGGCTTTTTTAAAGGCGGTATTGACGGTTGCCACATCGCAATCCTTTTCCACCTCGACCGAAAGGTCAATGAGGGAGACATTCGGTGTGGGGACGCGGATGGCCATACCGTCAATTTTTCCTTTCAATTCGGGAATCACTAAATGCAAGGCCCTGGCTGCTCCGGTTGAAGTCGGAATCATCGACAAAGCCGCAGCCCTCGCCCGGCGTAAATCCTTATGCGGCAGGTCGAGTAGGTGCTGATCGTTGGTATAGGAATGTATTGTGGTCATAAAGGCATGCTTGATGCCAAACTCTTGTAAAATGACTTTAGAGATTGGAGCCAAACAATTCGTTGTGCAAGAAGCATTGGAGATAATCGTGTGTTTTTTTGGATTGTAGGTTGATTCGTTGACTCCAAGAACAATCGTCACATCGGGATCTTTGGCCGGTGCAGAAATAATGACGCGGGAGGCCCCGGCTGTTACATGTTGACTCGCACTCTCGTGATCGGTAAACCGGTCGGTGGATTCAATCACAAAGTCAATTTGGAGTTCTTTCCAGGGCAATGTTTTGGGATCTTTCATGGCAAAAATAAGAATTTGTTTGCCATTGACCGTTAACGAATCTTGAGCGTACTGCACATCGGCTTGAAAGGTCCCATGTATCGAATCGTAGGTCAGAAGATGTGCCAGCGTTTTCGAATCAGTTAAATCATTCAGGGCCACAATCTCCATTTCTGGGTCGTTGTAGCATGTTCGGAAAAAATTTCGTCCGATACGCCCAAATCCATTGATGGCTACGCGAATACTCATGTAAATCTCATTGTCCCCTAATA
>JBFJON010000452.1:0-2090 GCA_041617575.1 Nitrospirales bacterium
CTAATACCCCGTCAAGATTATTAATGACCTCATCGTTTGTGTATCGTACGACTTGAAGTCCCAAAGACCTGAGATAATTTTCTCGTTCTAGACCTTTAGTTCGTTGGGTTTCGATGGCGTGAACATCTCCATCGACTTCAATGACCAAAGACCGTTCTGGACAAAAGAAATCCACAATGTATGAACCAATTCCATGTTGCCGACGGAACTTCAGACCGTGAATTTGATTGCCACGCAATTTGGCCCAAAGCAATTGCTCAGCTCGAGTTTGGTTTGACCAAAGCCGACGCTTAAGAGGAAAAAGCTTCGTAATGCCTTTTTTTGTTGTCATGCTTCAAAGGGCCGTTTGAAAGTTTCCCATTCATAAGAATCGGGAAACTCTACCCCACCTTCACCTCCCCTTACAAAGGGGAGGGAAAGAGAGAGCCATGGGGTTAAAAACATTTGAGGGATTTTTATGTGACATTGGGGTCGTAGGGCGGCAACGTGGATAGGCGGCCATCATCCACTGGGCCACCTGCGGTAAAGTGATAGAGCGATTGCCACTTGGTTTGAGGATAAAAGCCTAGCACGCGATGCACAGGATCATCGAAGAAACACCCAATGCCAGTGGAACGAATCCCTGCCGCTTCTGCTTCAAGGTATAGTACTTGACCAATGAGTCCGGTTTCCCAAAACAAGCGCTTGTAAAACCACGGGCCAAACTTTTCAAGGCTTTCGTCGAACTCCGCAACCATCCCAAGTGCAAAGGCGCTGTGACTGGCTATTTCCTGCCCGCAACTGAGCTGCATAGCCAGATTTTTCGCATCGCCTTCTTCTAAGAGATAGAGGGGGAGCTGAGAAGGGCAATTTTCTGGAATTGACCACACGAATTGCTCATGCATGGCTGCTTGAAAATCTGTCACTTGTCGTTCGTGCGGATTGCGATTGAGCCAATACATTCCGGGTGTTAGACCGTCGATTCGGTGCACAAACAGCGCAAGGTGAACGGTGGGGTTCCAGGGAAGCGTATCCCAGGGCATAGGCCGCTCGGGCACTGGCAACTGGTTATGCGGCATAGTCCGCAACAGCATCGTGTAAAAACGATCAACGGAAAAGCTGGTGTGGCCATCAAAAGCCACAGCGCTTCGCCGTTGGTGAATAATTTGGCCTGCAAGGGGTTCGATCTCTTTTTCATCATTCGGGTTCTGAGTTGCGGAACACGATGTGAACGAGAGGATCTCAGATTCTTGTGTTGTTTTCCATGAAGCTTCTGTGACTTCATCAATAATTTTCCAATGAACGGGGGCATCCTTACTCAGACGGTTGGCCATTCCCTGCCATTCTCCTGATAACAAGATCTGGTTTGATGGTTTCTCAAAGGCCAAGTTCATGTTGGGAAATGGTTGGCTGTTTTTTGGCCAGATGGCAGCCAACAGCTCGGGATACTCGCGTTCAGATGGTTGGAAGTCTTGCTTGCGATGTAATCCGAGGATTTGCTCAATCGTCTCGTCTGATGTGTGTGTGAGGACGACCATATTCCAGCCTAAGGTTGCGGCGGAGATTCGCATTGAGCCAATGGCATGGCCGACATCATGCTGGCAATAGCGAAAGGCGCGCTCACCGTATTTCCATGCTTCCCGCCAATGGATGGACGTGAGACCAACCAAAAATCCTTTTGTTGGTAGATGTTGGAGAATCAATTGAGCTGTTTCAGAAGAGACTTGCCAGCGATGTTCCAGCCCATGTTCTTTCGGGGCATAGTGATAGAGGCCTGGTTCGAGTGAAAGTTGTGGGAGATTCCCGATAAACAGATAGCCTTCGGTAGGATGAAGATTGCCGCTAGAAGGATTGCTTCGTAGAGCCCAGCGGGTACCATTGTATTCTTTCCAGGCGGTTAATGATAAGGCATATTCAAAAAATCGAGACAATGTCGCAAGCGAAAGGGGCTGCGGTGGAATTGAGGGGGAATTGAACAGTGCCTCATAGGAGGGCGACAATGGTTCTTCGTCAAGCTGAAGAAGCGGCAAGGCAATGAGAGGCGCCCCGTGAAATCGACGAAAGGGATCGGGTTGATTTGCCCAATCCAAATAGCCTAACGATTTGGCGAA
>JBFJON010000453.1:0-2082 GCA_041617575.1 Nitrospirales bacterium
AATGCGTAGACATCGGTGATGCTTTCACCCTATGGAGGGTGGATTCTGAAAAATTGGTGGGTGCAAGAATAGATCCTTCGCCTGGGAGATCGCTAGACAAGACTGCATAAAACGCATGCAGGTGGGTGACGTGAGTAAACAGGCTTCGCTGGTCGGGTCGTTGAAATGAGGGAAGAAGTGTCCACACCTGCTTCTCTGGGTCGTATCCGTAGATTCCCAAGCGATCAAGACCGTCATACAGGCTTTCTTTCTCCTCCACCTTGATCTCTAACACGACGTTCTTCGTAAACCGCTCCCCCGGTTCTCGGACTTCGTAAACATCACCGACAACTTGCCGTTCCTGCTGTATTTCTGGAGCCTGGGAGGTGCGCTGAATGAGCATGAGCCTGAACGGCGCGGTAACGGACTGCTCAGAAACCGAAAGTCGCACTCGCTCATCGGGGCTTTGGACTATCCCCCCCCATGCATTGGGTATCACATTAGCGACATAGAGCGTGACCCGATCTTCAACTGTCTGTCCGTCCTGGGATGTAACGACAAGTCTTACCGTGTAGGTCCCTTTGAGATTAATCGGGTGGTTTTTGGGGTGAGTAGGAAGATAGACATAGTTCTTGAGCCCGGTATCCCATGTGCCAAGATTGCCTTCAATGGTGAGGTCTCCAGACTGATATAAGTCATTAGGTATGACATTGTGTATTTGCGGCGTTTCAGATGTCTCGAGAACCGTCCAGACATTAGGGTCAACCCCTTCACCATATTCGACGCGATACTCCTTGAAGTTCTCTCCGTATGCCCGGCCAAAGATGGGAACATTCGCTCGAACTAAGGCACCGTCATACGGGATGAGGATCTCCCCAACCAATCCATGCGATGTAGTGGAAAGACCAGTCTTCCTGATGATAGCCTGGTGCGCAGACGAAAGCTGAATAAACGTGGGGTCTCCGCTGATAATATCTTCTTCACATCCGCCGCCCAGTCCACAGGGGAATGCAGCACCCTCAAGATTATCAGCGGCACTCTCGGCAACTGATTTAACTTGAGCAGACGCAGTGGCAACGTAAAAAAGTAAAAGGCTACTAAGCGCGAAAGCCGTGAGTGGAAGAGTTTTCATAACAACCTCTCAATTCGGAGACTGGCCTTTAAAAGCGAAATCATTTGTTTAGCTTGACCTCGGGCATGGGCTTTTCGACTAGCAGAGCGACATTCTGTGGCCACTGCTGTGTCGGGTCTACGGAAATTTGACTCCCGCGAGATTATTATACTGATCATAGAAATAAGCACTTGTTATGCCTTTTGCGTTCGTCACAGATATTAAATGACCCATGTCGTCATGCTTGTAGGACGCCGAACGACCTCGCTCATCACGAATGGCTGTTAGGCGATGGGTTTCCGCATCATAGTAAAATGTGATGACATGTCCCTGTGCGTCACTGACTGACCCCAGGTACCCATCCGCCCCATACGCCAACGAAATTGTGTTTCCGTATTTGTTCCCCTGGATGTGGGTAAGTCTGCCTTTGTGATTAAACCGAAATACCGAGTCTGTGCCGTCTTGCAGAGTGAGCGTACCATCACCGTTATCCGTCAACACGCGAGCATCTTCCTCTTGTGAGGTGAACGTACCCGATGTTGTTGAGGTGAACACTGACTCTGACCCATCCGCATTAAAAAGTTTTAGTTTTTGATCAGACACTCTTTGTATATACATGAGATAATTATGAGTCCACCCTAGGCCTATTGGGGTATCAATCTTCTGTTTAAGGCGCGACCTCACAACTTCGATTTGAAGGCCGTTTCCTTTAAAGCCGATATCGACAGCACCATCCTTCCCACTGCCTCCCACCCACCATCCATACCGCCCAGTGGAAGAATCGTCCAATCCCTTGCTACTAGTATTCCCAGGTGATAGACATCCACCCACACCGAATATAGTTAGTATGCAAAAAATAAAGACAACCTGACAATAGGCTCGTCCGCACACGAAAAATTCCTTATTGCAAAGTCCGCACCTTCGAGGTAGGCCAGGCGCAATCCAAACGTTCACGTTGTGCACTGGCGGGTTCAGTATAAGGGGCCAAATCA
>JBFJON010000454.1:0-2037 GCA_041617575.1 Nitrospirales bacterium
CATCGGGGAAGACCCACCCAGTCAATTCCAACCCTTTACTCCCGGCCCGCTCGGCTATCAGCTCAAGGGTTTCTTCAATGGCATGCTGCAAATTAAATGGGATGGATTCGATGTCAAATTTCCCCGCTTCAATTTTTGAAAAATCCAAAATATCATTCAGAATGGTCAGTAGGGCTTCGCCCGAATTACGAACCGTTTCAGTGTAGTACCGTTGATCACCAGTCAGTTCTGTTTCGAGAAGAAGACCTGTCATTCCAATGACGCCATTCATGGGAGTACGGATTTCGTGGCTCATTGTTGCCAGAAACTCACTCTTGGCTTGGCTGGCCGATTTGGCTTCTTCCGCCAAGCGGAGGGCGTCTTCGGTCACGAGGCGGAGTTCTTGGGTTCGTCCCTCAACTTTGGTTTCCAATGAATGTTGATACGTCTGGACTTCCTGCTGATATCCCCGTAACCACTCAACCATTTTCGTGAATGCCTCCGCTAATTCGTGAATTTCATCACGAGTGTCGATAGCGAGGTCAATATGATCGTCGAGTTTTCCTTGGGTAATATCGGTGGCCATGGTCACTAGTTTCTTAACCGGAGCTGTAATCCGTCGTATGAGAAAAATGGTGATGGCACTGGCGATCAAAATAAAGTAAAGCGTGAACCAGGCAATTGAGCTAATAAATTGTTCTCGTTGCTCATGAAGAGCCTTGAGATTGATCCCCAATTGCACATAGCCAATGACTTTGGATTGACTGGTTGGAACACCCAATTCAGTAAATAACGGATCGGCTTGAGGCTGACTGACGACCGGTGCCAAAAATTCCCAATATGTATTCCCATCTCCCTTGTTCACCACACTATAGGAATGGATGGAAGCTGGTGAAGACTCCATGGCGTGAGGTTTGACGTCAGGAACTTGAATTGCTGCATCCATCGATTTTGACAACAACGGATGAGCTTGGGCATTGAGGAAAGCCACGTACCCAACATCAGGATTGGAGGAGAGTTGCTTGATTACCTGTCGGAGGGCTTCTTGATCCTCCGTAAATAAGGCGAATTCTGCCGTTTGTGCAATCATGGCAGCCACAGCAGAGCTGTGACGTGTCAATTCACGCATTTGATGAGAAGACTGGGTATGGGACGCGAAGAAAC
This sequence comes from Nitrospirales bacterium, assembly GCA_041617575.1. Lineage (GTDB taxonomy): Bacteria > Nitrospirota > Nitrospiria > Nitrospirales > UBA8639 > Nitrospira_E. Next base: position 1,144 of record JBFJON010000454.1, read on the forward strand.
CAATACCGATGGCCAAGTTTAGAATCAACGAGAGGATGAGAATATTAAACTTAGTGACTAAATTAAAACGTAGATTTCGCATTCTCATCTACCTCCTGATCAAAAACGGTATTCGCGCCTTTAATTAATCCATCTGGAAGCTTTAGTTTCATGTGATTGATCGCCTTAAGGTTAAGCGCATAGACCACTTTCCGTGCAGGAACCGGCTGAAAACTGTGAATGTTCTTCTCCCGGAGTACCTTTCCTGCAATTTCTCCACATTGTTGACCAATGTCCACATAATCAAGATCTAAAGCATAGACCGCTCCGGCCTTCACCCATGAGGTGGAGAGTCCGACAAACGGGATTCGGTTCCGAAATGAAAATAACAGGATGCCTTTGGCTGTCTCTGGAGTTAAGACGACAGAGTCTGTGAGCCCCCATACCACATCTGCACGACGGGATAGGCTGTCCAAGGCCTCTGGAAGGTCCTTTGGGCTTTCGACCTGCTTGGCAAAGAGGATCAGTCCCATGGCTTCGGTGATCAGACGTGCTTGTACAATGAGGTGCTGGTTTTCTTTGGAATTAAATAACACCCCTATGGTTTTCTTGTCGGGAAACATTCGCCGAATCCAGTCCATTTGCGTTCTCAGGGGAATATTGAGAATGACCCCTGTGGCGTTCTTCGCTCGTTGCAACTCCTTTTCATGAACGATCATGCCCGCAATAATCGGGATATTTTTAATCTCTCGAATAGCGGCTTCTGTGGTAGCGGACCCCAGGGTGAACAACAGTGCCGGGGCTTTCGTCTTGATAGATTGAAGGACCTTACCTTTTTGATCCTTTCCGGCGTCAAAGTTCAGCACCTCGTACTCTATCTCGATGCCCTGTTTCTTCAAAGATTTTTGAAAACCC
>JBFJON010000455.1:0-2005 GCA_041617575.1 Nitrospirales bacterium
GAAGTTTTACAGCAGTTGCAAATCTCGTCCGCTACGGTGAGCCGTTTATAAAAAACTGCTCCCAGTTTTGGCCCCATTTCCTAATCCACCAATATCACACTCCAGCACACCTGAAAGAGTGATTATTGATAGGGGTGTAGTCATACTCTATCTTTCACAATCATTCTTGGTCTTATGCGGACTGGTTGGTCCTTCGAATCTTGAGTCGGTGGAAATCGGGAGAGACCAAATCTGTGACTCGTCTTATTGCTGGATCTGTTGTTGCGCAGCCTGAAAATTGGCTTTTGGGGAGGATCGCGGTTTAATCAAGAAGATCCCATCGCGAATCGTGAGCAGCACCGCTGAGACTCGCGGTTCCGCATGTACCAGGCGATTCAGTTCCTGAATGGCTTCCGTATTGGAATCTGGAGGAGGACTTTTCAATACCTCCCCACTCCACAACACATTATCAATCAGAATCACGCCATGCGGAGAAATCAAAGCTAACGCCTGACGAAAATACTTCACATAGTTGGTCTTATCCGCATCGATAAAAATGAGATCGAACGAACCGGTTAAATCTGCAAGAGTTTCCAGCGCAGGAGCCAAACGAAGTTGAATCTTTGAACCATGAGGACTTTCAGCCCAATACCTTTTGGCAAGTGCAGTCGACTCCGGATCGATATCACACGTGATGATCTTTCCCTCCTCGGGAAGACTCTCCGCAAAACACAAGGCGCTATAGCCGGTGAAGGTGCCAATTTCTAAGATACGCTTGGCACCAACCGTCATCGCCATTACTTTTAAAAATGCCCCTTCCAACGGCCCCACGACCATTTGGGGCAAATCCATCGTGCGATAGGTCTCTTCGCGAAGCCGCCGACAAATATCCGATTCGGATAGAGAGTGGTTTTCCGCATAGGCTTCAACCTCTGGCAATACCATTGGTTTCATGAGCTATCCCTCCAGAAAAAAGGCACATGACAATTGATCAAGGACCTCATTTTCCTCTTCAATCTTCTTGAAGGGCAAGCATGAATATGCAAGGCACTTTGTAGAGACGTTCCGCTGAGACGTCTTTTTGATCATTTCGGATGGCTCCCCGATAAAGAATGTCGGGGATGACATGGGGAAAATACTCCCTTTGATCTTGGCGATAAAGCATACGGGTGTTTATTGCCAATCTCGGAATAACTGACGTACAGTGCCATGCGTTCAATCTAGCTTACATCATTACAGAAAAAGGAAAGGTGCCATGGCAACCTCAGCTTCGCTTGACAACTTAACATCCAAACTTCGAGAGATTCATCATCTACGCGATGCCGCGGCAGTTCTCTCATGGGATCAAGAAACCTACATGCCACCAGGAAGTGGAACCATTCGAGCGGAGCAGCTAGCAACCCTGCAAACCTTGGCACATAACCAATTTGTGTCACCCCAGGTCGAATCATTGCTCGGCTCCTTTCTGGATATCGAAACAGGAACCATCTTACCCAACCAGCAAGCTTCCCTTGACGAAGCTTCGCAAGCCCTGCTTCGTGAAACCTGGCGGGATTTCTCCCGCGCGAAAAAGTTGCCATCTTCTTTTGTTAATGAACTGGAACGAGAATGTTCCATCGCCCAACAAGTGTGGGCAGAAGCTCGAAAAACCAACGATTTCCAACGCTTTCTCCCAAACTTAGAACGCCTCGTTGGACTCAAACGAAAAGAAGCCGATTATTTGGGATATACCGACTCACCTTACAATGCCTTACTGGATACCTTCGAACCAGGATCCACCGTTGCCCAGCTCCGCCCCCTCTTTGCCGAGTTGCGCACACATCTGATTCAATTGCTCGGTCAGGTACAACACTCATCTGTGCAACCCAATACCAACCTGCTCACTCAATCGTTTGACACTACCAAGCAAGTCGATTTTGGCCGGCTGGTGCTCAAACAGATGGGCTATGATTTTCAACGCGGGCGCCTTGATCTCTCGGCCCATCCCTTTACGACCTCGTTCCATCCAACCGATGCACGGGTCACC
>JBFJON010000456.1:0-1971 GCA_041617575.1 Nitrospirales bacterium
CACAGGACTGTCTTGTTCATCCATTCGGAAGGCTGAGAACCATTTCGAATCATTCGGAGGATTCCAAGGCAATTCACGAACGTTCACCGTCACCGAGTCCTGACTCATATTCGTCAAATGGACCTGAAGTTCATACACCTGCGCCTGTGGCCTCTTCAAAAAGACCTCCATCGCCAGGGGTAACCGCGGTTCTTCTTTAGAATCTGTGGCTTGACTGCCTGAGGGAAAAAAGACCACGACCAATACCCACAGGCACAATGGAAGAACACGAAGGGGTTTCATCAAAGACCTCGGCAAGATGTGGCAGCACTTTACTTTTTCATAGGTTTCTGACTCATTCAAACAAAACTTAAGAAACATAGAGCCATTTCAAGAGATTGGTCAAATCCATTTCTCAAGCAAATGGTTTTTCTTGGAAAATAAAATTCAACCGGTATTTTTTGACGTATCCTGATAAAATTTGTCGATTATTATGACTGGCCGGATGATAGGAATTGAAATTCTGAGGATCCTGACGCATGTGTGGGATCGATGCGTCGCAAAACCGTTGGTGAGGATCTGGCCTAAAAGAGCTGGGATGAGAATCTTGTGTTTCGGTGACTCGAATACATGGGGGTCGAAGCCCGGCACAGGATTACGCTACCCCTATCGCCAGCGCTGGCCAGGGGTTCTGCAAATGGAGCTAGGAAGGAACTTTGTCGTCCTCGAAGAAGGCCGTAATGGACGGACCACTGTGTTGGAGGATCCGGACCAACGCGGATGCAATGGGAAACCAGCTTTGATGCGGTGCTTGCGCCAGCATTACCCTTTAGATCTCGTCATTATTCTTCTAGGAACCAATGATCTCAAGACGATATTTAACAGAACGCCCGAGCAGATTACTCAAAGTGTTGAGGAATTAGGACGGATAGTCTTAACAGATGGTCGTTCCTCGGCGGGTGCATCCCCAATGTTGGTAATCATGGCCCCTCCAATGCTTATTAGCGATAAAAGTGGGACCGATCGATACCATGGGGCAGACATAAAATCCGCCTCCTTCGCAGAACAGTACCGCTCAGTAGCGGAGAGACTGGGTTGCGAGTTCTTTGATACGGGAACGCTCATTCACTCGTCGATGGTGGATGGGATCCATTGGGATCAGGACGCGCACCAAACATTGGGAAAAGCGTTAGCGCAACGTGTGAAGAAACTGTGACCAAAACTGGCACTGAACTGGAAGTAAAACTGGGACCAGGGATTGAGCTCATACAAAAAATTCTCATTCGGCCCTGGCCTGCCTTCCTTCATTGATTAGGGATTCTTCCTTGGCATGTGGGTTGGTGTTTTCACGGCAGGACGTATGGTCACATTGGCTATTGATGTAAGAAAATTTTTCCATGTGTGTGGATACTGGAATTTGATGTAACGAAAAAATGAAGCATACCCGGCTGTGGTCTGAACGGCATTAACTACCACTGGATTGATGTTTCTTAGAAGATCGGACTGGGCCTTCAGGGCATTGGTCAGGGCTGGCATCGGATTCACAATTCCATGTTTCATTTCTTCGAGATTCCTTTCTAAGCGTTTCAGCTCTTGGGCAAGAGCGTCCAACTCCGCTTTATCCCCCTGAATCACTGCATCCACGGTTTCGAATTCTCTTTTTAAGCGTTTCAGCTCTTGGGCAAGGGCGTCCAACTCCGCTTTCTCCCTTTGAATCTCTGCTTTAAAACGATCGAGTGTTAATTTGGACACATTTGCATTATTGGCGTTAAAACGGCTGACCAAATCGTTGAATTGCTTGACACGATTTTTGTATCTGGTGACTTTTAGGTTATAGGCATTCACCTGCCTTTCATAGGCAGCCCCCTTTTCCTGATAAAGTCTGACTGGATCCGTGAATTGATTGACACGGTTTTTGGAGCTGGTGACTTTACGGTTATAGGTAGCCACCCGACTGGTATAGACCTTCTCCTTTTCCTGATATTGATGGAA
>JBFJON010000457.1:0-1928 GCA_041617575.1 Nitrospirales bacterium
AATGTCCCCGTTTGATAAAATTTTACACGTTGATAGGACATAGCTTTTTCCTCTATCCCTTAAACGATTTTTCCACCCGATAGACCCATCTCACGAAGAAGATTTTCCGGCGTCGGACCAGATCGTCGTTGTTCGGCTTGCCTCGTTAACTCTCGATTGATCGCTACCCAATTCAGATCCAGAAAATGCGGCTCTTCCAGCCCTTCCAAACATGCCGCCTTGACGGTATCAATCACTGAGGCTTTAGAAATCGCACGACCTCCAAGGCCGGCAATGACGGTCTCCACAAGAGTCGGTAACCCTCGAAGAGCCATTTTCACATCACTGGACACAATCCCCCCTTTCCCCACTGCCAAATCTTTTTCAATCACAATAACCCGTTTTGCATAATGGGCAACCTGGCGAAGCGCTTGCGAGGGAAATGGCCGATAGGAACAAAGCTGTATGGATCCTACGGGCCAGCCCTCTTCCCGCAAATCGTCTACAGCATCCTTAATGGTGCCATTCACCGATCCTAAGGCCAGCACAAGTGTTTCAGCCTCATCGGTATAATACAGATTCAATAAACCGCCAGAGGGTCGCTGAAATATATTCTGAAATTCTTGACTGATTCGTGGAATCGCCTCCAAGGCTCGCATATGTTTGTGATGCGCAAGGTAGCGCACTTCTGCAAAGGCCTCAGGACCAACCATGGCTCCAATGGATACCGGATCCTGAGGGTCCAATACTTGAACGGGCTCAAAGGGCGGCAAGTAGGCATCAACCTGCTCTTGTGTCGGCAAATCGACTGCTTCAAATGCATGCGTAAGAATATAGCCATCCATGCATACCATGACCGGACAACTCAGTTCTTCGGCTAAGCGAAAGGCCTGAATGTGCAGATCTACGGCCTCTTGATTGTCTTCGGCAAACAGCTGAATCCAACCGGCATCCCGCATAGCCATACTATCAGAGTGATCGTTCCAGATATTAATAGGCGCGCCCACCGCACGATTGGCAATCGTCATGACAATAGGCAAACCTAATCCCGCCGCGTTATAGACGGCTTCGGCCATAAATAAAAGACCTTGGCTGGTCGTAGCCGTGTACGTTCGTGCTCCCATCGCCGAGGCTCCGATGAGCACACTCAACGCCCCAAATTCCGATTCGACATTCAGGAATTGGCAATTCCCGATCTCTCCGGCCTTCACCTTCATGGACAAGGTTTCGACAATATGCGTTTGCGGAGAAATTGGGTAACAGGCCATGACTTCTGGGCGACATAGGGCCACGGCACGAGCAACAGCTTGGGAGCCTTCAATTTGTTGTTTCACTGGTTCCTCATCGTGAATGGAAACACATTAGACTTGGACGGGATGAGACGAAACATAATCAAATGTTTCAGCTGCGACAACAGCATTTAAATCACCCAATTTTCCTGGAAATTTTTCTTTAATTGCGTACGCAACTGATGCTTCAGTAATCGCCCCTGTTATTGAGGCAAAACCCGCAACCATGCCTACATTGGCCATTGGGCGTCCTAAGTGTCTTTCGGCTAAATCAGATGCTGGAAAATTATATATCTGGACTTCAGGATGTTGAAGCATCCAATCTTTCAGGCCTAGTTCTTCAACCTTTCGTGTAGAATTCATCAAGACGATTCCTTGATCAGAAAGCCCACTAAAGACATCCACCTGATGCAACAGCGTCGAGTCCTGAATGAGTAACACATTGGGATGCGACACGGGCTCTCGGCCACGAATTGGACTGGTATCAATTCGGCAGAATGCGGTGACCGGAGCGCCGGTTCGTTCAGACCCGAAACTGGGAAAGGCTTGGGCCACTTTCCCATCGCGAAACGCAGCAGATGCAAGCAACTCGGCAGCCGTTACAACCCCCTGCCCTCCTCGACCATGAATTCGTATTTCAATCATTCATTCCTTGCCTTA
>JBFJON010000458.1:0-1928 GCA_041617575.1 Nitrospirales bacterium
ACCTTGTCAGGTTGCTGGTGTTGTAGAAGGCGTCTTGGCGTCATTGAGGCTCTATGCTACAGAGAAAGGGGTTTCCTTGCATGTTCATGGTCTTAATTCACTTCCTCTCATTCATGCGGATCATAATCGATTGTTCAATGCCTTGTACAATCTAATCAATAATGCGATCCCTGAAACACCGGTCGGCGGATCGGTGACCGTTGTTGGTTCGCTAGGGCCCGAGGCCAAAACTGTTGTGATTCGCGTTGCCGATACCGGAGGTGGGATGCCTCCCGAAATCCGTGATCGCTTATTCACCAAGGGGGCGATTAGCGGAAAACCTGGAGGAACGGGCCTAGGGACCAGAATCGTGAAGGATGTGGTTGATGCACATGGAGGAACGATTACCGTTGACAGTGAGCCAGGGAAAGGCACCACCTTTACGATGGAGCTCCCTATTCAATGCCAGCTTGGTTAAATGGAAATCATTTGACTCGTAGCGGTTCTACACTAAGAGAATCCATGCTTAAGAAGAAATCTCGCATGGTCAGTTTTCTGCTAAAAATGAGGCTATTGAGACCAAACTGTTGCGTCACCCCCTAATAAGGTTCTGGGCTACGTTTTTTTGGTCCGTTTCTATAATTTTGATCCTATTTTTCTATCTTACCTCTTAAGTACCCCCCATATTCACGAGTTTTCCAATTTTTGTTGGGCCTACCGCACATGGTCGGCAATCCATGCTGTTGTCATCTCTTTAATATTTGATGCAGATGAACGAATCATGGTATTTCGAATGGTTTCATTTCATAGTTGAAACTGGATTCTCAGTTTGTGTATTTAAGGTGGCTTAGGGCTTATGATGAGTGACTGGAAAGTTAGTCTTTCCCTCAGCTGGGTTTCTTGGGTAAGATGCATTGGCTAATGAAGGAGAAACATACATGTCTATGAATGCTGGATTTCAAGTCACGTTAGATTTAGATGGTCGACAATGCCTGGTGATAGGTGGGGACGAGGAAGCTGTCGAAAAAACTACTCGTCTGTTGGATGCAGGGGCTAAGGTCACGGTAGTCCATCCCACGTTGCATGGGGATTTGCGAAAACTGACAGCTTCGGGGAAAATTATTCACCGCGGGCGAACCTTTCGTTCGACGGATGCTCAAGATGTCGTGTTGATTTTGAACGTGTTAAAGGACGATCTGACTTTGGCCAAATCCTTACATGAATTGGCAAAGACCGAACGGTTCTTGGTGTGGTCGATGGATCACACAGAGTATTCCACGATTCTCATGCCGGCTTTGGTTCACCGCGGCCCATTGCGGATGGCCATTAGCACCAGTGGGACCGCTCCTGCCTTAGCTAAAACTCTTCGTCAAAATCTTGAATCAATTTTCGATGAAGAATTTGATCAATTTTTAGATTGGTTAGGGGCCTTGCGAGAGGAATTGAAGAAAACCGAAGCCAGCGATCTTCGGCGGCGGGAACGATTGCTCGAAGCGGTCAATGGGTTTGCCCTGACCGCGACCCTGCAATATCCCAATTCTTGGAAATTATCTGAAGAACAGCAGTTGGAACAGGTCGGAAAGGACGGTGGTTGATGGTGTTGTTGGAATTTAGTATGTCTCCTCTTGGCAAAGGAGAGAGTGTGAGCAAGTATGTGTCTCGTTCACTAGACATTATTGATAAAAGCGGGGTTGATTATCGATTAAACCCCATGGGCACAGTGTTAGAGGGTGAATGGGATGAAGTATTGGGCGTGGTCAAACAATGCTACGAGCGGATGAAAAAAGATTGCCCGCGAATCTCTTGTGTGATGAAAGTGGATTATCGAAAAGGCCATACGGGCCGTTTGTCAGGAAAAGTGGCAAGTGTGGAAAAGCAGTTAAAACGGAAATTGAAAACCTCCTCCTAGCTGACGAAAGAGCTGCTTCGTATTGGGTCTACTTTGGGGC
>JBFJON010000459.1:0-1923 GCA_041617575.1 Nitrospirales bacterium
ATGTTCCAAGATATCGCAGAGTAAGATCCATTCAAAATGCTCTCCGGTCTCCCATTCCTCGATCAGCGCTTCCGCTATCCGGACATTGGGCAGCTGACGTGCTTGAAGTTTCCGCAAGGAATTTCCTGACACATCAACGGCAACAATCCGTTCGACCAGCGGAGATAGAAGTCCGGTCATCCCGCCATTGCCGCAGCCAACCTCTAATAGGTTTCCATCCTTGACCTGGCCAAGGATCCATTCCGCTCGAGGCCGTTCATAATGATCTGGATCGGCAAGAAAGTCACAGTCTGTGAGGCGGCTGTTATAAAAGGCCCGCACATCCCCATCCGTTCCTCTTTGAAGTGCCTCAGCAATTACCGGCAAGCCAAGTCGCCAACGAATTGCATTTCGCGCTCGGCCTAAAATCCATTCCATTTCCATGAAAGTCATCCCTTGGCCTTTTTACGCTGTAGCCGAACACAGCCTCGGACTCAACTTTGGGAGAAGCTGTGCACATTCAAAAATATTTACAAATCCTTCCTCTTCTCCCTTCATTACAACGGTAGGTAGGCCATAGGAGAGGGGAATTCCAGGCTTTATACCGAGAACCTGCTGCTTTATCATGCGGAAGGGTCTTCCAAATTGAGACCGGCTCACACGAGCGCGCAGTGTTCTGGAAGCTATTCCCAACCAAAACGCCGGACCCTGTCCTTGCCGGAATGCCTCCAGTTCTTGGAGTTCGCTGGCTACGTCCACACCGTGTTCTGCAAGCCGTACCAAATCCTCTCGACAGCAAATATATTGGCTAGCAAGATCGACCTTTAGGTTTCTAAACTCCTGGGGCATTGCCTCAATGGCGCGCATAAATGATTCGGCGATAAGGTTGGTCACGCAATAGGTCCGTATTGGACTCAGCCTAAACATGCCGGCGCCGCACTCTTCCAGAAACTGCTGGCTCGCGTTTCCTCTTCGATAGTACTGGCATGACCCTGTACTTTCTTCACTCACTCCAAACAACAACAGGGGTTGGTCCAGAAGGATGTATGTATCATTCGTCGCCAGAACCATGCAGGCCGCGGAGAAGTCGGGAGCTGGAGGCAGGCAAAACCTGCCTGCTCGTTTTCGAATCGAATGAATCACTTCCTTCCTGAAAAAAGCATTGTTGGCACGGGGCGTGTCCCAATATTGCAGGCGGGCGAACATTTCACTCAAAACCAGCTTTCCGTTACATTTTAACGCCTCACCGGAAAATGGTTGGGCCACTAAACTATTTCTTTTTCCGTTATCATGCCAAGTGTCATAGACGTATAGCCCTGCCTTAAGAGCCACGACTGACGGGTTCTTCCATCTGATGACCTCAGCGACCCTTGTGAGCAGCAAAGGAGATACCGCATCATCGTCGCAGAGAAAGGTCACGAACTCACCTTTTGCATGATCAAGAGCCCATTCCCAATGGTCACTCATCGTCATTGGCCGTGGCGTTTTTACATAGGAAAGACCAGGCCGGACATATTCTTCTACTACGTCACGGGTATCATCCGTTGAGCAGTTATCACTGACAATGACTTCGTAGTCACTATATTGTTGTGCCATCACGCTTCGAAGCGCGTTTCGTAAGAGGTGGGCTCGATTTTTAGTAGGAATTAGAAACGTGAATGCGGGCATGACCAAAAGTGGTGCTAGCTTTCTTATAACGAGGGGGCCCAGGTTTCCTGAAGGATTTATCAGGATTTCAGTTTGGGATGATTGTGCTTTTTCAAGTAGGCACCAGGCCAATGCGTAATATTCCGCCTAAGTTGGCTCTCATTAAACACCCATGGTGGTTGCTCTATGACGAATTCCGGATGACGAGGGACAAATTCGTCGACGGCATTGCAAGGGTTATCCCAACTCCATTCAGGTTTTCCACGTGGGGCATCGGTAAGATCTTTAATGATCCCG
>JBFJON010000460.1:0-1903 GCA_041617575.1 Nitrospirales bacterium
CGATTGCTTTGAAGCCTCCCGTAAGGTCGGGGCAAGCGGTAAGGTAATCGGCATCGACATGACCAACGAAATGCTGTCGCTTGCCCGCACTCACGCCCCGACTGTCGCCAAAAACTTGGGCTATCCTGCTTCCAATGTGGATTTTCGAAAAGGGTTTGCGGACGCCATGCCGGTAGAAGACAATCAGGTTGATCTCATTATTTCTAATTGCGTCATCAACCTCGCGCCTGACAAGAGGAAGGTATTTCGAGAAATGTTTCGGGTTCTTCAACCAGGTGGACGGTTTACGATCTCAGATATTGTGGCGGATCAAGCCATTCCTCAATACATGATTCACGATAGCGTCAAATGGGGAGATTGTTTATCAGGCGCGTTGACGATTCAAGACTATTGGGGTGGATTGCGAGAAGCCGGCTTTCGGGGTTTGCACCAGGTTACCGTGATTCCCTGGAGAGTTATCGATGGGATACATTTCCTTTCCGTGACGCTGACGGGTTATAAAACAGGCGTAGCATCCTCTTCCCCCTCCCCGGCTTTTGCCACCTTAACAGGCCCGTTCTTTCAAGCCCAGGATGAGTTAGGCACAACATTCCACCGTGGCGCACCACAAAAAATCGATGAACAGACCGTTAATTTATTGTCCTTGCCATCGTATAAAGAACACTTTGTTATCGCTGATCGTCCAATTGCTCTGACAAACCAAGATCCGCAACTGCTCGCTGTATTACCTGAAGAAGGTCCTTGTATTTGGGAAGGTCACTTTGCTATTCACACCGGCCCATTCTTAGCCGTCAGTGACGATGACCAGCATACGTACCAATGCGGGAAACCATTGGAAATCTGTACGAAAACGCTCGAGGTCTTACAACACCCTGGATATAAATCTTCATTCGGAATCATCAACCGAGCCCAAGAAGCTGGTCATGTCGAACCTGTGATTTGTGGCACTTCCACCGAATGTTGTTAAGAACGCTCGGCCTAAAAGGCCATTTCGCATAAAATGAAAACATCGCATTGATGCCTCTTTTCAACTGAGCCCCCCAATGCTACATTCACCACTTCCTCTTATATCATCTCCATCTTCCTCAGTAACAACGCATTCTTTTGAAGACACCTTGGCCTCCTATGGGCAACAACCGCTCACAGCCCACTCCATCTCTACCCTTCAGGTCAATGTGGGAAAAGTTTGTAACCAAACTTGCCATCATTGTCATGTAGATGCTGGGCCTCAACGAACCGAAAGTATGACCAAAAACACCATCGACCAGATCATAGGGGTCTTGGAGCGAACTCCACAGATTTCGACCGTAGACATTACTGGCGGGGCTCCGGAGATGAATCCCCACTTTGAGTATTTGGTTCGGCAATGCCGGATTCGAAACCGAAAAGTCATTGACCGATGCAATCTGACCGTTTTTTATGTCAAAGGGAAATCGCATCTTCCTGAATTTTTAGCAGAGCAAGAGGTCGAAATCATTGCGTCACTTCCTTGTTACCAGGAAGCCAATGTCGACCAACAGCGTGGCAAAGGCGTCTTCCATCGCAGTATCAGCGCGCTACAGACATTGAATAGGCTAGGGTATGGAAAAACTGGAACTGGCCTCAATCTGCATCTGGTCTATAACCCCCAGGGGTTATCTCTTCCACCCCAGGAAGGGGAGTTAGAACAGGACTATAAAGAAGAGCTGATGAGCCGGTATGGAATTCAGTTCAATCGACTGATGACCATAACGAATATGCCGATCAGTCGCTTCTTGGAGGACCTACGCGAATCTGGCCAAGTCGAGGCCTACTACACCCTCTTGGTGAATAGCTTCAATGAAGCCACCGTTGAAGGCCTCATGTGCCGTTCGTTAATCAGTGTGGGGTGGGATGGGCGCTTATATGACTGCGACTTCAACCA
>JBFJON010000461.1:0-1876 GCA_041617575.1 Nitrospirales bacterium
ATGAGAAACATATTCTGGAACGCTTTCTCAATGCCCGCAGGCTTGCGAGAAAAGGCTTCAATCGTAAACCCAACTTTTTCGCCATACAGACCGCGCTTTAGCAAGGTCAAGAATCTCCCTTCCGAAATCTCCTCCAGGCTCTCCGGTTGAACAATCACCACTACGGCATATTGCCAACCGTCTACCCCTTCTTCCACATTGAGCCAAACATATTTTTCCATGATTGTGGCTTCGGCGTATGCATAGACTCGGGCGAGAGAAAAATAGATCAAACCCGCAGTGATCGGTGCCGTTAAATTAAAGTAATAGGTGGTAAGGTTTAAGCTTGCGAAGGTGATGGCCATTAAACCCACTTGAGAACCAGCAAACACCATGTCAATCGCTTTGCGTTTGACCCCAGTCAAAAAGGCCAACGCCGTCATCCAAATAAGCCCTAACGCCAATCCCGTAAACACCCAGGGATTTTTCACCTGAGTGATCCAGTCACCATTTTTCAGATTGTCGGTAGCCGTGGCCAAAATTTCCACTCCAGGATGCACTTTTTCCATCGGAGTGGGTTTGGTATCAAATAAGGCAGACGCAGTTGATCCGATGATGACAATCTTACCCGTGAATTCATCCGAAGACCGTTCCCTGTCACGACGTAAAAAATCTTCGAAGACTTCACTAAACCTGACTGAACGAATGGCGCCAATCTTGCCCCGCCAATTGACATAGACGTCCTGAGCAGTAGGCAGCCTCCAATCAAGGGTTTCTCCAATTTTCGATGGAAGGGATGGAATCCGCCAACCATGGTGATCCCGATAGATCGGGTATTGGCGAACGATGCCATCACGATCCGGATAGACATTATTGGTTCCCATTCTTCCGCTTTCAATGATGCTAGTGAAATGCGGCAACACCAGGGCAAGGCCTTTCTCTTCTTGCGGTTCACCGACAATCCTTCCCATACCCGGGATCATGCCAGGCGTCACCTGGCTGAGTTCGTCATTGGATGGGGACAAACGGAGCATGGGAAAAAACGTGTTGGGCATGCCGGAAATGACTTCATTGAAATACGCATCTGACTCCTTGTTGTACACATCGGGATCACTAAATAAAATGTCAAAGACGACAGCCTGGGGATTCTGTTCCTGTAACATTTCGAGAAATTCAGCAAATACCTGACGAGGCCAAGGCCAGCGTCCGTATTCTTTGGCCATTGCGGACAGACTCGCTTCATCAATATCCACAATGATGATATTCGGATCCGATTTATGAAACAGCACTCGGTTTTTCATAATTAGATCAAACGTTCTTTGCTTCATCCCTTTGATGAGTTCAACCGACCCGGCATCCAATAGGACGAGAAGGCTACAAAAAACTGCCAGGTACAGATAAAACCGTCCCTGGGATTTGGTCACATATCGATAACAGACCTGAACCAGGTTTGTGGTCAATAATGATTTCATCGAACCCTCATAATAATTCAGAGATAACGTTCCTGGTCATACCTTTGAACGATACTCAGCTTTGTGGGTAAGGAGTATTTCATAGTGGCGCGATGAAGCTGGTGAAGCCGTCTGGTGTTGAGAGGGATCAGCAGTGATTTCTTGCATATCATTAGCTGAGAATTCAGCTGGAATTTATTCACAAACAAACACGAGTCAATCTGGAATCCAGAACGACCTCACGCTAAAGAAATTCACGGGGTTCTGGGTTTGGTCATACCTTCACAGCAGCCGCACCAGCCACAGAGAACTTCATACAGCTGGACAATGCCCCAGAGGGTCGCTGGGATAACAATGACAAAAATTGTCACCACACCAAAAAGGCGCCACAAAGGGTGTTTGGTTTTGGAAGAAGATACAAACGACATCAGGCGAAGACTTACAGC
>JBFJON010000462.1:0-1870 GCA_041617575.1 Nitrospirales bacterium
CTTCCGTTGCGCACATAACTTCAGGCCAGGAGCCCTTCTCGGCGGATTGTGCAAAAATAGAGAGTACGGACCAGAGGGTCTTTTGGAAGGGGTTGGCCGTGTCCTGCAACAAATTCGTTCGTGACGCGCCAGGATGGCAGACCTGGACCTGAACGCTCTTGTTCGCAGCCTTGATACGGCGCTGTAACTCATAGGCAAATACCATCTGCGCCAGCTTGCTCTGGGCGTAGGAGCCCCAAGGGGTGTAGTTCTTATCAAAATTGAGATCTTCGAACTGAATTCTCTTCTCCCCCATTTTATACCCGTTGCTGCCGACGACCACGATGCGCCCCTTTGACGCTTCAACCCGCTCGAAGAGCAATCCACACAGGAGGAAATGACCGAAGTGGTTCACACCAAGCTGGCTTTCAAAGCCGTCCACGGTGATCTCCTGTTTGGCCACCTGCGCAATGGCGGCGTTGCAGATTAGCGCGTCGATGTGGGGGACCTTCTCCATTACCTCCGCCGCCGCTTCCCGCACGGAATCCAGCACCGCCAGGTCCATGCGCACGAAAGTCACGTCAGCATCACTGCCAAATTCCTGTTTCAGGGTCGCGATGGCGGCGGTTGACTTATTGGCGTTGCGGTTCATCATCACCACTTTTGCGCCCTTGGAGAGGAACACCCGCGTTGCCTCAAATCCCGCACCGCTGTTGGCGCCGGTGATAACATATGTTTTGCCTGCGAGGGAGCCGAGTCGCTCCGGTGTCCATCCCTTTGGTCCAAATTTTTTTTTGGTGGTCATTGTTCAAACTCCTTTTTATTGAACTTTGGTTTGGATAAATACATAAATTTTTTCTGGTAACGTTTGTCTCAGAAATTGAAGTTGACAATAGTATAGCGAAGTAACCGGAAAATTTGAACGCATAAATCCGCCAAAAATTTACACAAATCTATAAATTTATGGAGGAATGATTGATTTTTGGAACGGATTTCTGTTATACTGTGGTAAATAAATTGAAGATGAACTGGTTCTATCGAGCGGACATCAGAGAATGAAAATCGGGGATTAGGAATTAGGAGTCAGGGAAAGTCTAATTCCCAATCCCTAATCTCCTTATTTGCACAGGAGTGAAAAAATGGAAGATCGATCACATAAAATGTCAGAATTTATCAGCTTGTTGGAACGACAGGCCACTCAGGATGGATTGAACCCAACCAGCGTTAATAATTTATTTATGGGTCGATCCACCCAACCAGACCCGCTCCAGCCTCAAGTTTACCCACCTGCCATTATCATTGGGGCACAAGGCCGCAAGTTTGTCTATTTGGAAGGCAAACGATATGAATACGGTGCTGGAAACCTGATGGCTCTATTTGTGCCTATGGCCGTGGAATGTGAGGGAGTAGAAGCCAGTCCAGAAAAACCGATGCTTACAGCCTTAATTACCATCGATCTGAACAGAATCACTAAAATGATTTTGAATATGGATCGGTTTGAAAAAACTCCCATCAAACCGGATGCAGGCGATGCCTCAGCGATATTTTCGGCCCCCATCAAAGACAACTTGCTGGATGCTACCATTCGTCTGTTACGGACCGTGGATAATCCAAGCGAAGCAGCAATCCTGGGTGAGTCGATTATTGATGAGATTTATTTTCGCATTTTGAGTGAAGAACAGGGCGGTCGGCTTAAATTTCTACTCCAGCAGCGAGGGCAAATCCAACAAATCTCCAAGGCGGTTGAGTACGTGCATCAGCATCTGGACCAGCCTGTCTCAGTGGATGACCTGGCCGATATTGTCAACATGAGCAGCTCAGGGTTCCACAAGAAATTTAAACAGGTGATGCATTTATCGCCCTTGCAATATGCCAAGTCGATCAAGCTCAA
>JBFJON010000463.1:0-1866 GCA_041617575.1 Nitrospirales bacterium
ATACAATAGCCAGATCGAGGCCCACTCCAACATTCCATCCCCACACAGAATTGCGAAAGTCATCTTTGTCAAAAAGCGGATCATCACCAAGGTCTTTGCTCACGGCAAAGGAGAGGTTGGGGCCGGTAAACATTCGAAAATCGATTAACCTGGAAGTCTGAGCTCCAAGTAGTTTATATCCAATCATCAATG
The DNA here is from genome assembly GCA_041617575.1 of Nitrospirales bacterium. Classification (GTDB taxonomy): domain Bacteria; phylum Nitrospirota; class Nitrospiria; order Nitrospirales; family UBA8639; genus Nitrospira_E. The sequence continues at coordinate 193 of JBFJON010000463.1, forward strand.
GTACTCTGATCCGGTTGACAGTGAACGTATTGCTTCGCTCATCAAATTCTTGCCTGAGCTCATTTGTGGCAGATTCCCACATGATACCAGGTTGCACATAAAATCTACTACCTAGCTGAAGGTCCAATCCAAACTGAGATCCAAGACGATCCTCGAATTCCATACCGGATGAGGCAGTCAATGACGAAGAGTTGAAACCCAGGTGCGGTCGAATGGAGATCTGGGCCATCAAGCTGATTGAGGTGATGAGGGCGAGACCAAAAGATGCTATATACCTTTTCATAGCTTGCGTGTTTTTAGAGTTCATGCAGTTAATAGAAAACAGTTGTTATTGTAAAACGAGATGTGAATGGAGCATACATTTAATAGATCGTTAAAACCCGTTAGGGTTGCATTAAGGCGTGATTTAATATCGATCAAACCAGCCTTTTATCGGACCAGAGTGCTGCAAATAAATACATATCTTAGCCGTTGTATATCTGTGCGTTAAGCAAAATAATGAAGGGAAGTTCAAGATATAGCTGGATCCTGTTCGCGTGTTTCTTATTACACCAACAGGCATGGGGACAGGCAGAATTCAGGAAATATAGCAACAACTTCCTCAGCATTGGTGTCGGTGGAAGGGCTCATGGCATGGGAGGTGCCGTTGGTGCTACGGAAAGTGACATCTTCTCATCGCAATGGAATCCAGCCGGTCTGGCCAGGACAAATGCGCCAATGCAGGTGAGTGCCATGCACGCCGAGTGGTTCGCCGGGGTAGTCAATTATGATTTTATCGGAGTAGCTAAAAGGTTCAATGAGGAAAAGAGGGCCTATGGCGGACTGAGTGTGGTACGAATGGGAATCGACAATATTCCCAACACCATTAACCTCTTCGATCCGGATGGAAGCATTAACTACGACAATATTTCCTCTTTTTCCGCAGCTGATTATGGATTCTTCCTGTCTTATGGTAGGATGCTGGGGAACTCAAATTGGGATGTCGGTGGCAGTGTAAAGATTATCCATCGCCGGGTCGGTCCCTTCGCTACCGCCTGGGGATTTGGTCTTGATATCGGTGTACAATATCACAAAGACAAATGGCACTTTGGTGTGATGGGAAGAGACATAACGACCACTTTCAACGCATGGTCCTTTAGCTTTACCGAAGATGAGAAACGGATACTGCAGGAAACTGGCAACCTGGTACCCAAAAGCTCAACGGAGCTGACGTCCCCGACATTAATCACAGCAATGGGATACCAAGCGACCACTGGTGCAAATAGTTACCTGCTACTGGCGGCCGATCTTCATTTCACATTCGACGGCAAGCGCAATACAGTGATCAGCTCGGATTTGACCAGTGTCGATCCAAGAATTGGGGCGGAGTACAGTTTCAATGAGCGCCTTTTTGTGCGGGCAGGCTTGGGTAATATCCAGCAGGTGCAGGATGATCTCAATCCGGACAAGGAAAACACGATTGTCCAACCCCACTTCGGCATCGGACTAGGATTCGTCAGATTGAGAATTGATTATGCGCTGACCAATGTGGGCGACACCGAGGGCACCTCGTTCTCACACATTTTCTCTCTCCTTCTGAACTTTCACAAAAAGGAAGAGTTGGGACCTTCGAATTTCTAATCATTGTGTATTGCCGGCTGAAGCCTCTCAAAGTCTAAACCTTGATTTTCCAGA
>JBFJON010000464.1:0-1849 GCA_041617575.1 Nitrospirales bacterium
CAAAGCCTTTAATTGAGACAAGGTCTCTTCTTTCGTATCCGCGAGCCACACTTGTACCATGACTTTTCCATCAAGAAGCTTTGCTGACTCCTCAGGCGAAAAAGCCTTCCCTTCTTTCTTTTTGTCCACCATAGTCAGTAAGGGTAAATCTACTTTTGACAGAGGCTCATTGAGGCCTATCGTGGAACTATCTCCTTCTAGTCTATCCGCTATAACTGGTGAGGAACTGTAGGCTTCCTGAGCCGCAACTCCACCAAGGAAATTCTGGCTCATTTTAGCAGCAGGTCTCATTGCACGACTTCGGAACCCGATGGATTCCTGATCATCTCGACCAAAGATGCCCTCATAGCTGACGCCATCAGGCAATTCGACTGGCACCTCTACTCGTCGTGGTTGTCCGCCTTCAGTGATGATCAATTCTTCGACTGCCACAAATGAAGTGAATTGAGTCATCAATCGATAGTCCAATCCTAATTGCGTGATGGCCTTTCGAACATCAGGTTTGGGATTGCCTTGCTGAATCCCATTGAAATCTTGTGCCATCAGATCCACAATCTTTGTACGAGCCCACAATGTCGCTAAGACATCATGTTTGGGTTCAAATCCGGGAAACTCCACCTCAATCTTTCGCACCACGGAACGTCCAGCGATCTTGCCCCGTAACCGAATCGTGCCTTTTCCTGGCGTGATGTATCGTCCGGTTAAGACCAAGGGTTTGGCGCTAAACAGATCAGGCAACCGTTTTGGGTAAATCTCGGACACATCTAGATCGTCCCAGCCTACTGAAATATCGGTTAGCAAAGGATGTTGCACTCGTTCATGAAAACGGCGGGCGGCTGCCGATCCGTCATCTTGCAACCCCACATATTCCACTTCGCCACGGCCATGTTCGGCCATTTCGTCTAATAAAAAGCGATTGACACTACTGCCAATGCCAAAGGCAAAGACCCGAGCATTTTGATGCTTTTGTATTTCTCCGACGATCGCCATATCATTGCCGATATACCCGTCCGTCATAAAACACACGATCCTCAGATGCTCCTGCGAATCAGTAGGGTCCAACGCCGCACGAATAGCCTTCATCATTTCCGTTCCACCTCCACCCTTGCGAGAAGAGAGAAAGGCCTGAGCTTTTCGCACATTCGACGACGTGGCCGGAACCGGTTCTGGAAACAGAATATGGGTATCTCCGGCAAAGGTGATGAGATTAAATGTATCGTGCGGATTGAGCCCATCAATGGCTAGACGCATCGTCTCTTTGGCCTTTTCGATTGGAAAGCCCGACATGGACCCAGAGGTATCCAATACAAAGACCAATTCTTTTGGCGTCACCTCATCGGTATTTATACGATCAGGCGGCTGCAATAGGAGAGTAAAGAACCCATTCTTGCCATTACGATGGGTCAGCACCGCATCACGAATATCCTCTCCCCCCACCGCATACGTGAGGATAAAGTCTTTATTGGGAATGGTTGCTTCCTGTGTGAGCTGGACTTCTGCCTGAGAAGCATTCGAGTTGGTCACTACAATCTCATGCGTTGTGGATTGGACTTTGTGAATCGGGACTCCAGCATCGATCTTCACGGAAAGAGACAAGTCATGTCCTGAACGTGTACCCGGCTTGAGAACAGGCGGAGTGATATGTGACGCATCGGGGACTTGGTTGGTGTCATACGCCCACCCTCCCCCCAATGATTGTGATGCTGGCGCTTGAGCAATGGGTTGGCCGGGGATATACCGTGGCCCCACCACCATGGGGAACACCACCGAATAGACTCCACCATCATACGACAAAGTTTGCACATAACTGATCGTGATCGCAATCTGTTCCCCTGGCAGAATATTCGCA
>JBFJON010000465.1:0-1801 GCA_041617575.1 Nitrospirales bacterium
CGGGGTGCCACGCCACCAATTTGTAGACGCCTTCAGGAATGTCAGTAAGTGTAAATTTGCCCTGTTCATCTGTTACTGCGTAGTACGGGTTGTGAACGGCAAGTCCCCACGCTTGCATATACGGATGAAAGCCACATTCTAGGAAAAATGTTCGTCGGCCTTGAGTTAGGTGAATATTGTCGATCATCGCTTCACCCGGTTGGTGTTGATGATCTTTCAGCAGATTTTTGGGATGAAAAGGGTTGAGTCGGAGTGGACGGTGAAGCATGACCTTAGTTCCAAATGGTGCAGTTTCATAAACTTGGACATCATGAATGATTGGATCCATATTGACGATATGAATGGGTTGTGGATCACGAACCACCAAAAGCCAAGGAGAAAATACGCAGTCCTCCACCATAACTCGAGCAGGTTGTATTTCAGGAAAGTGTTTGCCTTGAGCAATATCTTCTAAAAACACCACCGCGTTTTTTAATCCCCCGTCAGGGGAGACTTGAAATTCATCTAACAAACGCCAGCCTGTGCCGGTTGAAATACGTCCACAAAATTCCGTGTCATTATTGGTCACAAGGGAAAAAGCCAGAGGGGGCGGTTCTTTGCCGGTGAGTATCACCTTGCCGGTAATGGTGCCTCCGTTTGAAACAGTCGTTTCCGTATAGGCCAAGATTGGTGAAGATAGGCAGGTGGTCAGTGCTATGGTCAAAAACCCGAGCGCGAATCTCATGTATCAATCCTTTGGAAAATCAGATAATAAATGCTTTTCGTGAGTAAACACTTATTCTAAGGAATCCCCGTTCCCCATTTCCAGTCCCTCCTCCCTTTAAAAAAACGTAGGCTTACGAATTTTTCAGATCCTGAGTACTCAGGAACATGAAAAAAGAATCCCTCGGGAATTCGTTGTTGCATTCGGCAACACCTCTACCTCATGCGACTGTCGCGCTTTTCCCCACTATCCAAACTGTTCCTTCCTTAAAGACTGATAATTAGCAACATTTCCCCAAGTTTTCTTGAGTATTATTGATCTTTTGGGAAAAGGCATATCTCTTGCCAATTCTCTATGGCAGAACCTTAAGGAAGCTAGGCATTAAACACACTTCCTATTAAACAATGATTGAAATACGAGTTCATGGGCGAGGAGGTCAGGGGGTGGTCACAGCCGCAGAGTTGGTAGCCTCTGCTGCATTTCGAGATGGGAAGGTGGCTCAAGCTTTTCCCAGTTTTGGATCTGAACGAATGGGAGCTCCAGTCACCGCCTTTTGCAGAATTTGCACCCATTCAATTCGCAGTCGTGAGCCGGTGGCACACCCTAATGTATTACTCATTCTGGATTCAACGCTGCTTCATCAGATGGATGTTTTTAGTGGGCTTTCTGATCAAGGAATTGTCTTGATGAATTCTACGCGAAAGGTTGAAGAACTCGGTCTGAAAGATTGGATGCTTCAACATCCTGAAGTCGAGTTATATAGTTTCCCAGCATCTGATTTAGCCGAAAGACACTTAGGACGGCCAATAGCTAATGTCGGCATGGTTTCAGGTTTTGCCTCCATAAGAGGAGCGCTTACCAAAGAATCAGTCCAGTACGTCATCCAAGAAAAATTTCCTGGCAAATTGGGTGAATTGAACGCTCAGGTTGCCTCTGAGGCATTTGATTATGTCTCGTCTAGCAGCGTCAAAGCTTAAACATTTCACTATGAGGAACCGGTGAAACAACAAATTGAAGGCTCTCAAGCCGTGGCACAAGCCGTGGTTTTGTGTCGTCCGGAAGTCATGGCCTGTTATCCGATTTCTCCTCAAACGCATA
>JBFJON010000466.1:0-1777 GCA_041617575.1 Nitrospirales bacterium
AGGAATTCTTTCCGAGTTGCGTCAAAAAATTCAAACCTGCCAATCCTGGTTCCGTCCATGACCCAGATTCAAGTCTGGTGAGGATTTGTCACCCTTCGCACTGCATATGCCGACCAAACCATCTATCCAATCATTCAAGCAGTTTCGAGATGTAGTCTATAGCTTTCGATTACCCAGGATAATTTTCACGGCCTTAGATCTTGATCTCTTTAATATAATGGGGCCTCGGACTTTGACAATTCCTCAACTGTCCAAGCAATTACACTCAAGTCACCGAGGTTTAAAAATCCTTTGCAGGAGCTTGGCAAGTACCGGCCTCTTAGTGAAATCAAACGCAGGCTACCAAGTCAGCCGGTTCGCAAAGACGTACCTACAAAAAAACAGCAGGGAATTTCGAGGCGACTATTTGGCACTTATGCAGAGGCAATGGAAGGAATGGTCATGTCTAACTGAGGTGGTCATATCCGGTATGCCCCTTGATAATCAAGAACCAGAAACGCCTGAATACCGCCGTTCTTTTACATGGGCCATGCACCATCGTTCTCAAGAACCCGCGCAACAAGTTGCCAAACAAGTCACCATGAAAACAGCCCGTTCATTCCTTGATCTGGGCGGCGGACCGGGCACCTATGCATTGGCTTTTTTGAAGGCTAATCCGCAATTACGGGCAACCGTGCTGGATCGTCCAGCTGCGCTTGAAGTCGCACAGGCGTTGGCGAAACAAGGCTCATTAGGATGCAGGCTCTCTTTGCAAGCAGGCAATTTCATCAATGACAAGATCACGGGAACATACGATATCGTATGGTATTCCAATGTTCTCCATATTTATTCTCCATCCGAAAACCTCAAGGTTTTCAGGAAAATTCGGCGAGCACTCAAGCCTGGAGGTCGGCTTATCATTCAGGATACCTTTTTGGAAGATCCTCAAGGTCTTCGACCGTTAGAGACCAATTTGTTCGCTGTGACGATGCTGCTCTACACTGATACTGGTGATACCTACTCCATACAAGACGTGCGTAGCTGGCTTCACAAAGCTGGGCTGAGTCGTATACGCGTTATCCGATTGAAGCAGGGAACCGGGGATTGGGAAGGCCAATTGCTAGAAGCCCGACGGCCGGTGACTTCTTAAATTCCCGATTGTTTTTCAAAAAATCTTAGTCATTCCAAATAATTTCTGAAATCTTCTTGGTTGGGTGGGGCACCATTGTTCGTTGCCGGCCAACCGGTAAACGCCCACCACACTCCACCACTTCCTGAAATGCGCTGAAGTTTATTAATCAGAGAATAACAAGCATTCTGCTGACAAATAATGACGAGAGATGTCATGCCTGGTGTTAAGGGATTATGATTAATCTGGGGTTTGTGCGGTAGCTTCGGAGGCCCTAGAAGGAGGGGAAATCTGCGATTCTGAACTTGGTAAATTGACGAAAAACGTGGTGCCTCGTCCTTTCACGCTTTGAACTTCAATTTGTCCTTGATGCTCTTGAATAATTTGGTGGGCAATCGCTAATCCAAGCCCGGTTCCTTCATGCTCCTGACTTAAATGTTTCGTGGTAAAAAATGGATCAAAAATATGTTCAATATCTTCAGGAGCGATCCCTGATCCCGCATCTTGAATCTCAACTTGGACCCAGTTAAATTTTTCATGGGATTTAAGATGTCGAGTTCGAACGGTTAAGACTCCGCCATCCGGCAACATGGCTTCAACGGCATTAAAAAAGAAATTGAGGATCACCTGTTTCAGTTGTTGTCGATCAGCAAAGATTTTCGGTAAATC
>JBFJON010000467.1:0-1772 GCA_041617575.1 Nitrospirales bacterium
CCATCCTCAGGTACAGCTCTCCACGTTCAGCGAACAATAAGCTAGCAATAGTTGGGTCATCCTTCCATTCCTGAATTTCCTTACTCACTTCTTCGATCTTTTTTAACAGGGCTTGTTGCCGCATTTTCACATCCTGTTTTTTGGCAATCACAAATCTAGTCGAACCCAACTTTTGAATAAGTTGTTCCGTTTCCTTGCGGGTTTGGTCTAAACGATTCACTAACTTTTTAATTTGATCAACCGATATCTCTGCGGTTTCATTGATGTCTTTAATGAGGGTGTCATTCTGCTGAATAAATTCAACTACCCCCTGAAAACTTGTAGGAATCGCCATGGTATCCTCCCCTTTTTACCATTCGTTCTTTTCGAATGATTAACCAGCTTCATTTCATCCGTTCAAGCAAATCAACAAGATCCACTGAGACGGAATGTGCACGTTCCAGAAAACGCCCTTGAATAATCCTGGCCCCGACCACCTCTTCCAAGGCATCGTTGACAGTGCGGGAATGCTCAAGCACATCGGCTATTTGATCGGACGTGATAGGAGTCTGTTCAATGAGTGCACTCACGAACTGCGGGTCGACTGAGGCCAACGCCGTTTTATTCGAATAGTTCATAATTTCCGAATGCAGTGTGCCAAGTGATTTCCAAGAGTCGCTGAGACTGGCGGCAACTTTCTCAAGTGCACAAAAGTCCTCTTCAAATTGATCTCGAACCATTTTATTAAGGCTTTCATATTCCCTTTGGTAGATCTTTCCCACCGTATATGCCCAGGCATTGGCAAGCTGCCCTGGTTCGGTTGGTAAAGCATGGCCTTTGGAAAGGTATAGCCCGTGTTTGGCCTCAACCTTTTGGTATTCAATGAAACTCGAGTTGAGGTCCTTCACTGCTTTCCTCATCCATTCAATTCGTTCAGCAGTGTCCTTTTGAAGACCTGTGATGTTTCGCTGCGCTTCATCAATTTTATCGCCTTCAACATCAATGAGTTGGCGGACCGCATCACTCCGAATAGATTGACATCCTGCCCCGATTACCATGACAGGGAGAATTAAGAAGCATACAGTACGTAGAATGGACATGCGTTACTCCTTTGGCCTTAACGGAATAACCTGGGTTAGCGTAACGAACGAACTCCTTCAGCTAACTCTTGAATATCTTCAGATTTCACAGTCACATCGATTTCCAAATAATTTCGAATCACCTGGTTGATCCGGCGTAGAGCAGCCAAATTTGTCTGATAATCATCAAATGGACTCATATCAATGGCTTGTGCCAATACCGCCTGGTCTGCGTCTACTTTGTCATCAATGGCCGCAACCAGACTCGGAAGGTTTTCGACGAGATGATCCATAGTATTGCTCTCTCCACCTTTTTGGAAAATCACAACACCTTGTTCATCTTTTCGCTCTGGCAAGCCGTTCAACCTGATTTTGTTAATGGCGGCCAGAACAACTTCCCCGTGTTTCAAACGTCGGGCTTCCGTCTCACTGGGAGGATCCGTTTCCGGTTCTTCCCCAACAATGAGCCTTTTGGAAATTTGAACATACTTGGCACCTTTTTCTGCCTCTGGATTCGTGGTTGCCCACTTCAAGGCTAAATCCATAAGCGACGAATTCTTAATAAAACGATTCCAGTGTCCATATCGTTGATTAATATTCATCACTAATTCACGATACTGCTCCATCAACCTTTTGTTTTCTGCATAGGACTGGTCCTTAGTCACCATGGATTGTTTAACTTCGGGCGGAGTGGCACATCCCACGAGAAGACTC
>JBFJON010000468.1:0-1743 GCA_041617575.1 Nitrospirales bacterium
ACCGTTTACTCTTGTCGACCTGAATCGCTGCAAGTTGGCTCTCTTCCCACTGGTACCTGAAAGATATGGGCAGAATCTATATCGGGACTTCCGGGTGGCATTATTCACATTGGGTCGGACCATTTTATCCATTAGGAATGGCGAGTAAAGAGTTCCTCCCTCACTACGCTAGCCACTTTACTACCGTCGAAATCAATAACACCTTTTATCATCTCCCCACAGTTTCAACGCTAGAAAATTGGCTGGCGCAAACACCCAAAAACTTCCTGTTCACCTGTAAGGGCAGTCGCTTTATCACTCACATGAAAAAGCTAAAGGATCCAGAGCAGAGTATCCAGCGCTTTTTCGAGAACATTCAGGTGTTACGCAAAAAGTTAGGTCCAATTTTGTTCCAGTTACCCCCGCGGTGGAGAATAAACGTTGATCGACTGGAAGCATTCCTGAAGGCCCTACCCAAGAAATATCGCTACGCGTTCGAATTTCGTGACGAGAGTTGGTTTGCTCAACCCGTCTACGACGTGTTAGCCAAACACAACGCCGCATTCTGCCTCTACAATCTCGCCGGACTTTGGACACCGGAAATCGGGACGGCGGACTTTATCTATATTCGCTTACACGGCCCCGAAGATGTCTATCAAGGCCACTATCCTCAAAAGATCTTGAGCCATTGGGCAAAAAAATGTCTCTTCTGGGCGCGCAATCGCAAAGATGTCTACTGTTATTTTAACAATGACGAGAAGGCCTATGCCTCGCAAGATGCGATAGCACTCAGGAACCTCGTGGAGGGACAACAGAAGAAAACATCCGTTTACTAAGGAGTCCATAATTAAGACGACACGGTCCTTAACCTCTCCGTCATGCCCGACATTCGTCATTGGGCATGACGGAGGGGGGAATTGGACTGAGGGGAGGAGGGAGAACACGGTTCTTTTCTGGCTCGCATCTCCTCCCAAGCCTCGGATCAGGATAAAAATCCCCACGTGATCTTTGATTGAGCCGCGGGCGGATAATACGACCGGATTTTTTGAAAGGCTTCACAATCATCTTTTTCCTTTTCAGGCCATATCTCAAAATGCTCTTTGATTGGGGGGAATCATCGTTCGCACAGAATCCCCCATCACTCAAACCCACAATCTTCCAACCACTGCTTGTCTGATATTCGACCTTGCCCGCTAAAATGTCTCCGGCGACTGATTCCACGCTGGCCTCCCTATTCTCAATTCGCTGCAATTCCTGAAAAGCTGCTTTGTAAAATTCATCTCTGGTTATTGAGCTTCCTTTATCTATAGGATAAACATGGAACAGTATTCATGAAGTCTGCCCCATTGGGCTATGTTCCATAATGATTTCGCCAATCAAGAAACGTCTCAAATGGAAAAGCCAGTCACTCCAAAATTATAGTTTGACTTTCTAAATTTCCACACGATTTTCGTTCCCAACACCATGCTTCCCTCCAACACGTTCACCAAATCCTCTCTCTTCGCAATTTCGTATCTTCTGCTGGCGGTGCTCTTCTTCCAGCTAGGGTCCGGGCTGCAAGGCATCCTTGTGCCCATTCGGGCTCAGATGGAAGGCTTTTCGACCCCTTCAATCGGTTTACTAGGAACCGCATTCTATTTGGGCTTCGTCATCGGTTGCCTGTGGGTCCCAACCCTCATCCAGCGAGTCGGGCATATCAGAGTGTTCTCAGGATTCGCGGCACTGGCAGCCGCTGCGTTCCTTCTCCATGATTTCTTGATCACC
>JBFJON010000469.1:0-1690 GCA_041617575.1 Nitrospirales bacterium
AAAGCCGTATCCAAAATATCAGATGAAGTGAGTCCGGCATGGAGAAAGCGCGCATCTTTCCCTGCTTGTTCGGCAATAGATTCCAAAAAAGCAATGACATCATGTTTGGTGACTTTTTCAATGGCGGATATGCGGGCAGGGTTAATAGAGACTTTTTTTCGAATGCGCTTCGCGAGCCCACGAGGAACTTGGCCCATGTCTTCCATAGCCTGACAAGCAGCCAATTCCACTTCAAGCCAACATTCATATTTGCGTTGTGGAGTCCAAATGGAACCCATACGGGGTAGCGTGTAACGATCAATCATAAGCTAACGTGTGTATCAGGGGGCAGGCTTTTATTGGGATATTTTAGGTTGAAGAGATAGGATTTTTATCTGGTTGCGTTTTTCAGTCAGGCGTTGGTCGTCACGTAGAATATGATCTAAAATTCCATTCACAAATCCTTGAGCTTCATCATCGGCAAACCGCTTAGCCAGTTCAATGGCTTCATTGATCGTCACCGCAGCTGGGATAGCCGGTTCCCATAACAGTTCGTAAATGGCACATCGAAGAATATTTCTGTCCACCACCGGCATCCGTTCAATCGACCAATCTACCGCAAATTTCTGAATGAGGTAATCAATGTCTGACTGACGATCTTTCACGCCTTGAAGCAAGCTCGTGGCAAAGGATCGGACATTGACGGATGCCGATTGATTTTCCCAAAATTTCTCCTCCCAGGCCGCATGTCTTGTTTGAAATTCTTGTTGAAACAACAATTGTAAGGCTAGTTGTCTGGCCAATCGCCGAGACGACCCTCCCTTGGTTGAAGGGGCCTGGGGGACATCTGATGGAATTGCCATGGTCATAATCAGAGTTATCGTAAAAACCCAGGTTGGCGAATGTTGGCTTTTTGTAACTGCTTGAGTAAAGAAACCATTTCTATCGCCGTTCGAGCGGCATCGGCACCTTTATTCCGTTCGGACGAGGCAGACCGTTCCATCGCCTGTTCAACCGTATTGGTTGTGAGGACACCGAAAATGACAGGAATGCCGGTTTCCAAGGCTACGGATCCGATCCCTCGGCTTGTTTCCCCGCTAATATAATCGAAATGCGGGGTTTCACCACGAATAATCGCCCCTAAACAGATGACGGCATCAACCTGTTGCGACTGGGCCAACGCTTTAGCGGCTAAGGGCAATTCAAACGCTCCCGGCACACGGACATGTTGAATCTTTTCGGCGACAGTTCCCAACTGATGCAACGTTTCTTCTGCTCCGGCTAGTAGTCGGCTGGTGACGGGTTCATTAAACTTACTGACAACAATGCCGATGGAACAATCTTTCCCATCGAGATTTCCTTCAAAAACTTGCATGCTGTTTGGTGAATCCGTAGAAACCTTGTTCCGTCGAAGGGCTGAGATAGCAGTGTGTACCACTTGCTTCAGGGAACTGCAAGCCCCTCTCACACATTATTGAGCAGATGGCCTAATTTGGCTTTTTTGGTACGTAAATAATGGACGTTGGATTCTTGCGGTGCAATTTCAATCGGCACACGTTCCACGACCTCCAAGCCGTAGCCCTCGATTCCAACAATTTTTCGAGGGTTGTTGGTAATGAGGCGGATTTTTTTGAGTCCTAAATTCACTAAAATTTGGGCGCCAATACCATAATCCCGCAAGTCCGCCTTAAACCCTAATTGCAGATTAGCT
>JBFJON010000470.1:0-1577 GCA_041617575.1 Nitrospirales bacterium
GAGATACAACGGAGGTGGATGGCCTGCACACGTATACCGGAACAAACCGTTTCGAACATTGAGAATTCCATAGATCAAGGTGAAATATTGTCGTCCGTCCTCAGTCATGGGAAACATGCGATTTAAGCGGGTGGCGATTTCTGCGGGAGAAGTAAGGATGTCTGTTCCAGGCGTCCCGTTGGATTTGATAAACAGGCAGGAGGGGTCCCGCCGAGGGATCAACACACGGCTGAGGGTAACCGAAAGAAGTGATGCCGAGACCCCATGTCCGCTCACATCCAGCACGTATAGTCCCACGTGGTTAGCATCAAGCTGAAAAACGTTTAACGAGTCCCCACCTAACTCTGAACAGGGTCGATAGGTCCAGGCAAAGGCAACACCGGAGATCGCGGGAAGGATTTCCGGCAAAAGCGCTTGTTGGACCCGTGCAGCCGCGGCGAGATCACTTCTCATACGATCATTAGCCTGTTGGACCATGAGCATTGATTCCTGCAGCGCCTCTTCAGCCCGCTTGCGTTCAGCCACTTCCTCCTGAAGATTGTTGATTATTTCTTCGAGCAGAACTTGGAGATTTCGAATTTTCAAATGAGTCGTGATTCGAACAATGACTTCCTCTAATTGAAACGGCTTAGTCACATAATCTACCGCTCCCACCGAAAATCCCTTCACGGAACTGACGGTATCCGAAGGAGCAGTGACAAAAATAACCGGAATATTTTTAGTCTCCTCCTGGTCCTTGAGGCGAAGACAGGTATCAAACCCACTCAGTCCAGGCAGGGTGACATCTAAAAATATTAAGTCCGGTTTGATGGCTTGACAGGAGACGAGTGTTGTTTCGCCATCAGGAACGAGGGTGAGTTCAAAGCCATAGGCCGAGAAGCTTTGCACGAGCATTTCCACCTCAGGAGAAGTCTCGGCCGCCATAAGAATGAGGCCTAAATGCATGGGAATGCTGGGCATGTTTTGTTGTTGCAGTATAGAAAGGAAAGGTTGCATTGACGATTAAGTGCCGAAGAGAAAAATTTCCCAAAACCCTGAGGCCTATACCAGATGTTTATCAAGGAATGCTAAGCCTGGTATTTCACTCCTTCTTCTCAATATATCGACCAAAAATGGTGGAGACCTTAGTACGACTCCTGAACCTAATTTTGCTTCATTGCTACAACTGACACGGCTAGTTGATGTGCGAATGAATCTCTGTTCTCAATTCAATTTGCGCCAGACTAAAAGGCTCGTTCAGCAAGCGGGATAAATACCCCCTCGTCTTCTTTAAAAAGGGGGGAATGGCGGATTGGGGTGCACTGAGCTACGAGCAGTACCAGCATGTACGTGAAGACGACAACGCATCGAGATACCTGCGCGCTTGCTCGTTGAAGCGCTTCAGCGCGTAAACGCGTAGCCGCTTTCAGCCTCCGTAGCTACTTCGGCGAAGGCAGGGAACGCCGCTATGAGTTTTTTCTACACGCCCTTATAACGTTACAGAGCTGTAACCTGATCCCAACCGTGGTGCAACATGCTGTGAGTAGGATTGGTATGACGGCTTCGATATGGGGTTGAATTGACCCTGGACCAATCAC
>JBFJON010000471.1:0-1569 GCA_041617575.1 Nitrospirales bacterium
AAGGCGATGGGGCGATCTTCGATCGCCTCAGAGAACGGCACTGCCGTTCTCCACTTATGTTGTAGCTGTCTCGCTTACTCAAGAAAATCCACTGCATGTGACGGATTTTCTTGAACGGAAAAGCTGATACTCTAGCTTCCTTGATTTATTGCTGGGGCCAGATTGTTCTCCAAGCACTCTGATGGGAAATCAGCTGTTCCGCAGCGGTAGGCGGTTTGCATTGCGTGGAGTTTACCATGGGGAGCCGTGGGTCATTTATATTACAAAGTTAGGGTAGGGTCTTATACCTAACAGACTCGAGCTGAGCGGCCCCGCAACGCTACGTCTTTCCTTTTTCGCACCTCGCGCAGGGTCCGCTCCAGCGAGACGCTATACAGTGATTATATGCAGAATTAAAGTCAATAGTTCTTTCTTTTCAGATGCTTGTAAATGCCCGTTGAACAAATGCTAGAATAGCGACGATTAAAAAGAGAATGACCGACGATATCGTCCACCCTATTCCAGCCAAAGACGCAACACCAATCATGCCTCCCAGCCCAGCGAAAGCAAGCACAACATAGCTAATGACCATCCATCGCGTCTGTCGAAAGTCGAACTTTAAAACATAATCCACAATGAGTAGAACAATTAACCAAAGGATCATCAGCCCAACTTGAATGTAATAAAGAATTGGACGATCTGCTCCAGGCGCTGTAATTAAGAGATAGGCCAACGGGAAAACCATCAGGAAGATGGGGATGCCGACCCAATGGCCGGGACCTATTTTGAATATCATGCGGGAAGAGAAAGTAATGATGCTTGATATAAAGATGGCATGGGCAGTTATTGCACCGATCAAGTTCAATCGCTCGAGCATAACGCCGGCTCCTTCGTTATGAGAGAATCTTGAAATTTTCAGAAGCATTGCATAACATGTGATTATTTTGCAAATTTGTGGACGAAAACTGGGATTATTGCACATGGCGTCCTCTTCGTAGTACATTCTCCCATTTCGGCATTTTATAAGGCATTTGTGTGAGAATTTGGGCCTTTCATGCTTACAGTCGGAAGGATCTTTGGCATACCCTGGCCCCATTTGCTTTCGGAATGCTGTTGCGCCATTTAAAAACCGCCAACGCATCGTCAGCGGCTCATTCGATAACCAATATGTTTAGGCTCCCAACAGGCCCCCCGCCTGTGATGTTTGCATCAGTGCGTGAGTCCAGTATACAACTTCAGTGGGCGCGAAACTACAGCCAATCACCAACAAACACAGGTACTCACCGGGTGTCCTTATTCCCCGACCAACTAGAGTGGTCGAGGTTCAAATGACCGAAGCGTTCTCCAACTTACCGGTGAGTGTGATATGGGCGAGGATTAAACCGGTTGGCAGTGAATTCTGCAGGCCATTGAGATTGAAAAAAGGCGATGGGACGATCTTGGATCGTCGTGGAGAACGGCCTTGCCCATCCCTCCTAGGCTGCGACCGTTTTGCAAGCAGAAGAAAATCCGCTTGAATTGAAGACCATCCATAAATATCGTGCACTTCATCTTTTTCGAACCAGGTTTCCTGATTCTCCTCTTGACAAG
>JBFJON010000472.1:0-1471 GCA_041617575.1 Nitrospirales bacterium
CAGCGACCATGGCTGATGTCGATACGATCAGTGCATTTAATGCAGCCTTAGCAAGAGAGACGGAGGCACGAACTCTCGACGGACAACTCTTGAAGGCGGGAGTGGAAACCATACTACAAGATCCCAGTAAAGGTTGGTATGCGGTAGCTGCGAGCTCTCCTGATTCTGCTCAGTCAAAAGTCGTTGGTCAGATCCTCATTACCTATGAGTGGAGCGATTGGCGGAATGGCAACTTTTGGTGGCTCCAAAGTCTCTATGTTGCTCCGCAATATCGTCAGCAGGGTGTCTTTCGTCAGTTGTATGAATATGTGCATGGGCAAGCTCAGATGAATACTGAGAAGGTCTGTGGGTTTCGCTTATATGTGGAACGGGATAATCAGCAAGCTCATCAGGCCTATGCCCAAATGGGATTTCAAGAAACCGCTTACCAGATGTATGAGATCGACTTTACTGAGAAGCTCCTTTCTTCAACTACTTCAGCTTTATGAATGCTTGCGAAGATCTTTCTAATAGGGGCCTGTTGAATATTTCTCGCAAAAGCCCGTGTATGCCCTAGAAGATTTCAATGCCAGTAGCCGAAGGGGTTGTTCAAAAAAGTCATCCAGCAAGGCCGCAGCGATTTTGACGCGCGGAGCGTACATGGAGTACGTAAGCACGGCAATATGGCGGGAACGCCACTGGTGGATTTTTTCAACATTCCCAATACACTTCTAACGAACTAGAGTTCACGATATGTGCGTGCCAATTGATATCCCTTGGCTCAAATCCTGTCTTTGGAGTACCTTGGTTGTATGTTCGTGGGGATTCTCAACAGGCCTGGCTGAGCCTTTGCAATATCCATCAGCAACAGAAACCCGTCCGCATACTAGAGATCTTGGCATCAAAATTGGTCAATACGAAACGGGCGAATGGAATGCCATCACCGATGTTCCTGGGGTGAAGGTGGGCCATGTCACGATCAATGAAGGCCAAGGAACGTTAAACCCTGGGCATGGGCCAGTTCGGACCGGAGTAACGGTTATTATTCCTCGAGATGATGTGTGGCATCACAAGGTTCCGGCAGGAGCCTTTGTCTTAAATGGGACTGGTGAAATGACAGGTTTAGCGTGGGTAGTCGAATCCGGGTTTTTAGAATATCCAATTGCCTTGACCAATACCTTGAATGTGCCTCGAGTTGCCGACGGGGTGATGAGTTGGATGATCAAACAGTATCCCGGCATTGGCATTACGGATGATACGCTCACGCCTGTGGTCGCTGAATGTGATGATAGCCGATTAAATGACAGTCAAGGACGGCATGTCTCATCGGAAGAGGTTCTCCAGGCATTGGAAACAGCCGCCAGCGGTCCTGTGGAAGAAGGATCTGTAGGCGCGGGTACAGGAATGGTGGCATATCAATTTAAGGGAGGGATTGGCACGGCTTCACGGGTTATTCCACTTGAAAAAGGTGGCTACCGAGTAGGGGTACTGG
>JBFJON010000473.1:0-1451 GCA_041617575.1 Nitrospirales bacterium
ATCCGCCAGAACCGGCTGCCTGCGAAATCGCTGTAGAAAAAGTTATCAAGGCTCAGAAAAACCTGATCCGTTCACATCGAAAGTTGGAAATAGCCAGGAACCGGGAACGGTTGGCCTATGCCGACTTGGCAGTATGTGCGGGAGGCGGAATCTTTAGTGCAAGACGAGCCCTAGCCTGCAACCACGCCTCATGGAAAGCTCCCACGCGAACAAAAGAAGTGATTGAGGAAGAAGAGGACTATATAGAAGCCAGAAATGAATTTGAGAAGTTTTTTGAATACGCAAGGGAAGCTTGCCTCTCTACCCCGTAATACCGCGAGATTCCAGCATTGAGGCTTTCGTTTTTATGGAGGGCCACGGTTGCCAATGGCCGATCGCGACATCGTTCTCAAATACTTAAAATGCTTTTGTGGTGGGGATATCGACGGGATGCAAACACTGTTAACGGAAGATTGTTGTCTAACTGGCCCTCTTTACAGATTCAATTCTCGTGATGAATATATCCAATCATTGCAGAAAGATCCGCCAGAACCGGCTGCCTGCGAAATCATTGAAATAGTAGAGGGGGCAGCCGGTATTTTGATCTTGTATCGGTACGAGAAATCCACCGGACCGCTTACGATTGCACAATTTTTTCGACTTAAAGACAACCAAATTCGTGAGACGCTCCTGGTATTTGATTCCAAAAGTTTTGCATAGTCCCTATCCATTTTTTCAAAGAATCGATTCACCCGAAACCGGTGCTCACATTTTAGTCACCTCGAGCTTTGGGAAAACACGCCTGAAGAAACTGTCCGCAGAATTATCGCTCGATAAAGTGATCCTTCCTAGATTGCTGAGGAATATTTATCGGCTCGGCCCCATCCATGAGGGGTTAAGGTAGATACAATTTGTATCCGTGGTTACTTTTTCTGTTCATAGTCAGATCGATACTGCCCTTCCCGCCTCCTTCTCTATTTCTTCCAATAAATCAAACTCTTGGAGTAGCGTGGGGTTAAGTTAAATGCAAGCTATGCCATGGCATTAAGGTTGCTCTTTATAAACCACGAGAGACTAGAGGATGCTCAACAGTCAGGGAGGAACCAGTAATGGACGTGACAGCATTGATCATCGGAACTTTGACGGCTCTTGGTACAGCCCTGTCAGTTCATTTGATCTGGCGGGAAAAGAAGAGTCCATCCTCAAATTCACTGCACACCCATAACGGGGCAGGAATACCCGGGAGTACACCATTCACGTCTAAACTTGTGGTGAAAGGCTCATTAAACCCACACCAGGAAACAGGGACTCCACCAAAAGAACACTCAAATGAGGAAAAATTATGGGATGTGAGAACATAAATCCCTATTGGTGGACAGGAAGATCCTGTCGAAACCATTATGATTCCGTTTGGAAAAACGGATAATCTGTATAGCCTTTCTCATCACCCCCATAAAAGGTCGAGACATCCG
>JBFJON010000474.1:0-1449 GCA_041617575.1 Nitrospirales bacterium
CAAAGGGTATCTGCACGATTAATAGGAGGCTGAAGTAGACGACAAGCCCAGGCCTTCTGATTCAGTCCACTCAGCAAAAACAGGATCATCACAAAAAACAACAGCGGTCCATCATGTCTTTGTTCTCTCACGATTACCTCACCTGACGTATGCGCGTAAGCCCAATGAACCGAATGCCTGGCACCGGACAACTAAAAAGTAAGCCAGGTCCTATCAATTCCGAGAAATAGATGACCTACACGGTTGAAGAACCGAGGCCGTTCTTGGGCATCACAGCCCCAAAGATGCCAGAGTCTTTATGCAGGAGGGGCAGTTTCAGTGGGTGAAGACGCATTTTCTTTGGCAGGCTTTGGTATAGGAGGCTCAGCGGACTTGGGGGATTCCCCTTCAGGAGATTGGGAGGCATCCTTATCAGCTGATGCGGGAACGTCTGTTTTGGGGGGGGTGGAAATATCCTTCAAGGCTAAATAAAAATCTTGATGTTCATAATCGGATTGGGCCATGGCCTTTTCAACTTCTTGAAGCGTTTTGGGTGGAGGAACGACCACCTTTTCGCCTTCTTGCCAATTGGCTGGTGTTGCACAAGCAAAGCGTTGCGTCGTCTGCAAGGCCGTCACTAACCGAAGGATTTCGTCGACATTTCTCCCAACATTCAAGGGATAGTACACCAAGGCTCGAACCACACGTTTGGGATCAATAATAAACACCGCACGCACGGTCGCCGTAGAACTGGCATTGGGATGAATCATTCCATATAGCTTAGCGATTTTCATATCGGCATCCGCAATCATCGGAAATGGAATACTCACATTCATCTTTTCTTGAATATTTCGCACCCATGCCAAGTGAGAATGAATGCTATCAACGCTGAGTCCGATGAGCTTCACCTTCCGCTGGCGAAAAAGATCATGTTGACGGGCAAACGAGATCAATTCCGTCGTACACACAGGAGTAAAGTCCGCAGGGTGTGAAAAGAGCACGACCCAGTTCTGTTCTTGCCACACACTAAAATTAAAATCGGTATGTTGCGTGGTCACTGCCGAAAAGTCTGGCGCAGGGTCTCCAATGCGGGGCAGCCCGTGTTCTTCCGACATGAATTCTCCTTCTATTCAGCAGCGAGGCGGGTTACAACTTCCGCTCTATTTGTAGCAGGAAGTCCCATCCTGGAACAAGAACACGCCCGATGACGAACGGGGCCACCCTAAAGTCGGCAAAAATCAAAAAAGGCTCCAAGATAGGGGTTTGATAATAAGTAATCATTTACCAGGAACGCGGGATCTCATCTTCATCATCTCCAGTATTCGCTTCGGGCTCTCGGATAAATTTTCCCGGACCGAGCTCCTCCGATAAATCTTCGGTTAAATCTAAGTCTTCATCGGACTCATCGGCCAAATCTTCGGCAAAGTCATCATCAGCAAAGTCATCATCAAGGTCAGCCACATCCAAGTC
>JBFJON010000475.1:0-1444 GCA_041617575.1 Nitrospirales bacterium
AAAAAAACCAACAACCCATTCGGATCAATTCCTCACATTTGGTGTGGCGGACGACGCCATAAGGATACAAAACCATGTTTGGCTTAGGAGCAATGGAAATCTTGATCATCTTAATCATTGCTTTCATGCTCTTTGGTCCAAAGGAATTGCCGGAAATAGGAAAACAAATTGGAAAGGCCGTCAAAGGTTTCAAAGAAACCACGGAAGATCTTCGGCAATCCGTCGAACCAGAAATCAATATGATCTCGCAAGAGTTGAAATCAGTGGAACAGGATTTTGAATCGTCGATCAAAGAAGCTGAAGAGCAAATCAAAGGTGCGGCAGACGAAGTCACTGAATCAGGTGGGTCAAGGCCGGTCTAATTGGGGAGGATAGGCCTGAGGGGCAATGCTAAGCGCAGTCTATCGTGGTGCGGTATTATTTTTTACTATTCATAACACTCAACTGGAATTTTCTTAGGACGGTTTCCTCACTGTCATAGGGGGGCACAACAGAAAAAAAACGAACTGCCTGTTTGGTGTTGGTTATTTACAACCATCGTAGCTTTCACGCGATAACTCTCGGTGACCTTGTGTAAGGGGTAAGCATATAAAAAACATTATCTTTTAATAACTTAGACCAATATTTCGTAACTGGCACCATTCTCGCAAATAAGTTGAAGTTGGTTGAGTTTCTGATTTGAATATGCAGATGAAGTGGGTTTGATGAACTCAGGAAAAAAGAAGAAAGAAACAGGTACTCAAGGTGGGCAGAGGAAAACAAATGATTCGTAGCGAAGGTAAAGAGTTTTGGGCCCGGTGCATTGTTTGTCTCTGTTCAAATGGGATTTTAACTAACAGGAGGAGAAAATGAGACAAAAACTCATTCCTTACTTTGTAGCAGCCGCGCTGGTGTTTACCGGCGCATTTGGGGCCAGCCTCTGGACAGCTGAGCCCACCTTTGCAGGGAAAGCCACCCCGGCGACTGACAAGAACACCAATGTGCCGGCAGTCCCACGGGCGATTCCCAATTTAATTCCGTATCACAAATTCGATCCCCCAAAAGCCGCTGACTTTGACTTGAAGAACCTCACGATTTCAGGCGACATGCGTGTGCGCCCGGAATTCCGATCCAGGGGCGGGTTTGGTGTGACTCCAAACGCTACGGGTGGACCAACTGGTGATAAATTTACCAATGCCAATAATCAATCCTCGTTCTTCACGCAACAACTCATCCGGCTGGGATTCAATTATGATATCTCTCCGGATGTCGTATTTTTCGTTCAACCGCAGGTCTCCCACAACTGGGGCACAACCGATCCTGGCCCGGGGAGCGGAGGGGTCAATCCTAATGGCACTGGATCGGACTTGTTCCTTCGCCAGGGCTTCATGTTGGTCAGGAATTTCGTGGTCCCCAATCTGAGCATGAAAGCCGGCCGTCAATTAATGGTCTGGGGGAATCACCG
>JBFJON010000476.1:0-1397 GCA_041617575.1 Nitrospirales bacterium
ATCTTCTGTAAGGAGAAAGGAAGAATGAGTTCACTGGAGAAAAGAAAGAAAGAGAAGGTCTCCGCGAGAAGAGTGGATATTGTCACCTATGACTGTGACGAAGACAGTATGATTATTGAAGGCACGTTAAGAGATGATCCCTTTCATTCTTATTACACTATTTTGGGGGAAAAGCGCCCGCCCACAACAGTGCATCACATGAAAATCACCCTGCTTGTGGATACCGGATCTCTTGTTATCAAAGAGGTGGAAGTTGACATGCCTAAAGTGCCTGACGATGAGTGTTCGGGGGTGGGCAAAACCGTTTACCAGATTAAAGGTTTGACGATAGGCCGGGGGTTTACCTTGAAAATAAAAAACATGCTCGACGGAACCAAGGGGTGTACCCATTTGACCACACTAATCTTAATGATGGCCCCGGCGGTGCTTCAAGGCAATTTTGCAAGGAAAGCCAGAGAGCCTTTTCCCGAAGGAACGAACGCTGATCGCATAAAGGCCGCAATTGGAGACGCGTGCATGGTCCTGCGAAAAGACGGGCCTTTTATGGAAAAGGTTGAACAGGCACTGGGGAAAGAAAGAACTTAAGAAAATAGGAAAACCGAATGCTGGGAAGGAGGAGGTAACACTATTTAAGACGCTCAGAAAATAAGCGGTTCAGTAGAAAGAAGAATTTATGATGTGCGCAGACCCATCAGGACAAACCGTGTCAGGGAAGATCGCCGATGGAAACCTTCCAGAATAATCTCTCCCTCATATCATGCTTCGGTTTTTTCATACCGCCAGACCCCCTTGCTATAACGACGTACTTCTTGTCGACTGACCAGATACTCCAAATGAGCCAAGGTCTCGGTGACCGCCAGCTGAATCTCATGCTGATCGAGGGTGTGATAATCAAAGGCGCGACGACTGACTTCGTAGGCGGTAGCAGGATCGCGAATCGCCTCTTTCATGTTGACCAAACGTTCGGCATGATGCCGTTCAATTTCGCTGATACGCTCGTGCCAGTTGGTGATGGTCGAGCCATGGCCGGGATACGCGAGGTCAATGTCAAGCCGCTTTAATTCGCATAGTGAATGCAGATATTGCCCCAAGGGATTGGGCGAGCTGCCCGGCCATCGTCCAACATTGGGCGTAATTTCGGGCAGGACGTGATCACCCACAATGGCCAACTTTTCTTTTTGATCGTATAGAATGAGATGCCCGTCGCAATGGCCGGGGGTGTCGATAATTCGGAACTGATGCGGGCCAACACTCAGCGTGGTGTCCGGTATCAGGGAGCTGATGTGACGAGGATAGGGCAGGACAATTCGCCGTAACTCGGCCAGTCCCTCATCACACCGTGCCAGCATGCCGTCATTCAAGCCGGTTTTGAGCCAGAAGTTCTCTACATGGCTGTA
>JBFJON010000477.1:0-1382 GCA_041617575.1 Nitrospirales bacterium
GAAATACATGGGGACACTTTACGGCGTGGTGTTTTTCTCGCACCAGCTGGGTGGCTTCCTCGGCGTATGGCTGGGCGGTGCCTTGTACGATCTCTACAACAATTACACGCTGGTCTGGTGGGTCGGAGTGGGAGTAGGGGCGTTGTCTGCTCTCATCCATCTTCCCGTCAAGGAATACCCTTGGCGCAGCGGAGGCACGTGGCCACTGCAGCCTGAAGCAGCATTCGTCAGGTTTGTTCGGGCAACGCCTGAGAGTTTAGGTCACAAACCTGTATCGCATTGTTGCCAAGTTGCCTGGCTTCGGAACATAAATGACGAGCGGTTTCCACCATCAAAGAGGTGTTTCGGTGTGACGAGTTTGAGGGCAGGATCAGTACCCCCGCTGATAGCCCGAGGCGCACATTGCGTTTGGCAGAGAGCTGAAACTTGGCGCGGACAACATCGATTAACCTCAAAACCACCTCAATCGTTGAAATTGGGCCGCTTTCCTCCATGAAAAGCACGGACTCTCCATTCCCTATTTTGTGAAGCTCTCCATTGGATGGAACCAGTTTTTCAATGAGAGTGAATGCCTCGTCAAAAGCGTCCTCTTTTGTACCTGACGGCCCTTTTGCGTCACTCTGAAAAGACAGTTCATCCAGAATTAGGTAAGTGAGGCTGAATCGCACTGACGCCCGCTCTTTCGGCGGCAACGTGTGCGTGATTCTACGATGGGCTCCTGCCGGGATGCTCGTTACTTGCGCAGACTTTTTCAGTAGGTTGGTCAATCCGGAGTTATCGTGTAACTTTCTAATAATAAAAACATATTCTTTGCCGAGCTGTTCTGTATTGGTTATCTCGGAAACCTGGATACTGACAACCATGGAGGTGTTTCGACGGCATAGTCTAAACAAACCCTTGAGAAGCTGTGCGTCGAATTCATCGCTGAAATCCGCCTCTTTTAAGGAGAGTTGAGATCCAAGTGGTCTCAGAGCAAGGGTCTGGCTGATCGGTTCGCCCAGTGCGTCTGCGAAGGATAGGCCAAGAATGTGTTCTGCCGCTTCATTCAGGTACGCCACTAGCCCATGTTCATTGGTAATTGCTATGCCATCATCGGCAGCCTCTAACACATTCCATGCGATGTTATCCCCTTGAAAAGATTCGTTTCCACTGGCTTGAGAGGAGAGGTTCATTGCCTGACTCCGTGTCTGGGAAATCCGGTCTATTTGGGGCGACTTTTAGTTAGGTGCTGAAAAACAAGCGTCGCAAATCTGTCATTTTTGATTGCCAGGATTCAAACTATAGATAGGCGAGATCGTTAATAATATGGGGTTTGCCTTGAATCCGGCATCAGAAAAAACCTTAAAGACTGTCTCTGAAAGACGCAAAGCTATTGAATTTGA
>JBFJON010000478.1:0-1234 GCA_041617575.1 Nitrospirales bacterium
AGGCGTTGCTGATCCTGGGCGGTCATAGAGGAAGCGCTTGGAGCTTCTTTCGCTTGCTTGTCCAGAAATTTCCAATAAAACGTTTGCTTCGTGCCGGGCGACTCGGCTTCCAAGCGGTTGAGTACGTCTTTATATACCAGCATCTTGGCTCCTTGGGCCATTGGGCATTCATCCACGATATAGGAAATTTTGTTGATTACCGCATAGGCGGCCATTTCGCGCTCCGTTAACCGATACAGGGGCTTCACCTTTTTGGCAAATCCATCCATCGACGCGGGAAGTGTGGGTGTTTGTTTATCCAAAAACTCTGTCTGCCAATGGAGGACATTACCCAAGAGCCTGGCGGCTTCATCGTCGAGATTGTGTCCGGTGGCCATGACGTCATAGTCTTTTTCCAGAGCGGTCCGGTTGAAATGATACCGTTTCATCGTTCCGCACGTTGAGCAGGTCGGGCGATGCATGATGGTCGCTAATTCTTTCACCCCTGCCCCTTCCTTGTCCGCCAAGGTGTGAATATGCAGCTTTGAACCCAGCCCACAGGCAACCCTCTCATTGAAATGTTCGACTTTCTGTCGAGACTGAAGGGAATACTCGCCGATGCCCAAGTCCACATACAATGCATCGGCGTGGTACCCCATTTTGAGCAAAATGGCCCAGAGTGCGAGGCTATCCTTGCCTCCGGATACTGCAACAAGGATACGGTCCGTTGGGGAAAACATGCCTTGGCTCTTAATGCCACGCCCTACCTGGGTGTGGACGAATTCCGTGAAACATTCCTTACATAATGCGATGTTATGGCGAGGCATCTTTATTGCGGCCTGATGGGGACATTTCTTACACAGCATCGGTTTCTATCAGCCTCCAGAAATGACTGCTCGAATTTCAATAGAATCAGAGTCTTGTAGGAGTTCGTCTTCGGTGACCAGTTCATCTCCGCGAATGACGAGATACGCCTCCGGCATGAGGTTTAGGTGTTGAAGAAGATCTCGAACCCGTGTAGGTCCTGGAACTTCCACATCTTTATGAGGATTGGTAAGATGAACATTCATGAAGGCATCATATGTCGGTCTGGAAGTGCTTTGCAAATTCGCTGGTTAGGGGGAAGTACCCATCTACCGCTCCTGCCCAAAATTTCGGGAATCAGGTCAATTCTCTGTGTAGAAAAACCGATAAACATGATAGGATTTTAACAAATGGTCACAAACTGCTATTTTGAAGAACGGCAAGGCTCAAC
>JBFJON010000479.1:0-1035 GCA_041617575.1 Nitrospirales bacterium
CCAGCGAGCCTCTACCCAGGAAAAGCGAGAAGCCTGTCTAATGGCATTAGCCGACAATTGCTCATGCAGTGCTGGATCAGAGGCAATCGTAACGATTGCAGAGCTAATATCTGTAACAGACTCAGGGTCCACGAGAATCCCGCCCTGTCCGGCCACCTCTGGCATGGATGATCGATTCGACGTAATTACAGGCACGCCGAAACTCATAGACTCCAGAATGGGAAAACCAAATCCTTCGTAAAGTGATGGCATTAACAGGGCGAAGGCGTCGTGATATAAAATTTGAAGGTCCTCGTCACTGACGAAGCCAAGCACGTCAACATAAGATGCGATTCCCAACGAATCAATTAGGCTGACAATATCAAGATCCCCCCAGCCATCGCCACCAACGATTTTCAAGCACCTCAGTGATGCCTGGGAAGTAAGGGATTCAGCGAAGGCCCGAAGAACCCGTTCAAGGTTTTTTCTTGGCTCCAAAGTTCCGACAAATAACAAGTAGGGTGTCTGGTCGTCCCTCTTCCCCTCGCCCCAAGTACTACCAAAATGAGAGCCAGAATGAATAACGTGAATCTTCTGTTCCACTTCGGGCCATGTTTCAACAATTGAATTTGCCGTAGCCCGGGACACCGTTACAACTGCATCTGCCTTTTTGATTGATAGTGGCATCAAGGTATGTTCCAGAAGCCGACCGAGCATCGTCATCGTTTGCGGAGAATATTTCCACACAAGATCATGTATGGTAACCACCTGTTTGACGTTCCGTGATAACAGAACTGGCAGGTGATGACGGGGAGACCAAAACAGGTCAATCCTGTCCTGTCTCGCCCACATTGGGAATACGACCTGCGCATAGATTGAACTTAAATTCCGTTGTTTTATGGCGCCGTGACGCAAATGCACATTGGCAGCTATTGGCAAGGATGCCACCATTGGCCGATCCGAGTAGACGAACCACTCGCATCCACTGAATGTGCTTATCAACTCAGTAGTCAACCGCGCGCAGTATCGTCCAATTCCGGTAGTCGGTATTGAAAG